>JABHWQ010000351.1 GCA_018657655.1 Chloroflexota bacterium
TAACAAAAGTGGTTTTACCCTGAGTATCCAAGCCGTAGATACCCTCACCAGCAGCTTCCAGGATGAGTTCGTTTCTGCGTCCGAGATGTTCCGTCACGTCCTCCACCCACTTGCGCGTAGTGATATCCCGAGCAAAGATTGAAACCCTGGTTACCCGTCCATTATTTGGGTTGACAACAGGGAAAACCCTGGTATCAAGGACCATACCTTTGCGATCTTCCTCGAAATGAAAAGGTTTTCCGGTCTTAATGACTTCAGCGATTTGGGATTTTCTTGAGGCCATCAGGTCCGCAGGGAGGAGATCATAGTATGATGCGTCAATCATTTGTTCCAGACTTTTATCAAATCTTTCAGCGGCTACCTCATTGGTTGCAAGGATAGTTCCTCTCAGGTCCATCAGGATCACCGAGTCGGTCGTGGCATCCAGTAACTGCCAAGCTGTTTCCTCACTCTCACCCAGGGCCTCGCGGGAACGCCCGATGTTCTCCAGCATCTGGTTGAGGGTAATAGCAACAAGCCCAAATTCATCTTTGGTATCGATGTAGAACCGTTGCCCAAGTTTTCCATCCGCCACTGATTTTGCGACGCGCTGCAAATTCTGTAAAGATTTAACGACACGGCGGGAAACAATCCAAGCTAAAACACCGCCAACTACCAGCCCCAGTACTCCCAATACAATAGTCCATATTCTAGCTGCATCTAATGAATCGCCCGCGTCATTTGCAGATTTTGCTAATTCCAGACGTATTATAGGTTGAATCTCATTATCGAGAATTACGATAATCTCATTAGTGTCTTGCTCATGTTGTGTGAGAAGTTCATCCAAATCTTCGGTGAGCGCCATGAGATTACTGCCATCGCTCATGACATCATCAAAGTCATCACCTATCTCAGCAAGCCAGCTTTCCTCCAGTGTAGTCAGGGCTGTACCTCGATACATTTCCATATGACCCTGGAAGTCTGCCTGGGCATCCTGGACCTTCTGTTGCCGAGTGGTATCAGGGTTGGAGGTATAATCGTTTGTAGCCTGGGATATTGCCAGCATGTCGAATTTCAACCCGAAAGCCGCTTCGAGCTTAGTGGCTGCATGAGGGTCGCCGGGATCAATCTGGACTATCAACCTGTTGTCCACCGATTCACTGATATCCTCGATATCTTCAAGGAGCGCCTTTATTTCGGTGGATTGCTGATCAAACAGCATTGTAATATCGGAACGAAGCCCGGACGATTCCTCAAAAAGGCTGGATACTTGCTGTCCCGATTGCCGGATTTGATCGTCAGCAGCAAGGACATTGAATTCAGAAATAAGCGATTCAAAATCGGCCTCCGCGTCACCGGCCGTCTCAAGATGCGCAGGGCTTCCGTCCTGAGAATAATCCTGCAATGACCGATCAATCTCGCTGGCGCTAGCCTTCATCTCAAAAACAGCTTGTTCCGATGGAACCTGGATATTGGCGAGCTGATCCAATCGATCATCGGCCTGATCGGCCTGCCAGTAAGCAACGATGACCGTCAGGGCCAGGATCAGGATCAGGAACCCAAATCCAATCCACAGCTTTTGAGCCAATTTAAATTTGCGCCAGTTTTCCAAATTCATCTTTCTTCACCACGTGGCATAAACCTCAATCCCGTGCGGCTATTATACTACGCGACCTCGAATGTGGCTAATGATCGAAGCCGCCTGGTCCGCACGGGATTGGCTTATTTTACTTCAGTGCTTCTGCCACCACTTCCGCCACATCCAGTACCCGGACTTTCTCATCGGCGTCTTTGTCCTTCAGGCCATCTTCAAACATGGTCATGCAATAAGGGCAACTCACACAAATGGTATCTGCATCCTGAGCCAACGCCTCTTCGGTCCGCGCCACGTTGATGTTCTTTTCGCCCGGGCTTTCTTCCATCCACATCCTTCCCCCACCTGCTCCGCAGCAGAACGATTTGTCGAGGTTATGCGGCATCTCACTTGGGGATTTTCCCGTAACTGAAGCGATCGCGTTTCTGGGAGCCTCGTAAACCGTATTGTACCGCCCGAGGTAACAGGAATCGTGGAAAACGATATTGCCGAATCCGTTGGAACCTTTATTGAGTTTGAGTTTACCCGAACTGATCAGCCTGTTGATGAGTTCGGTGTGATGGATAACCTCAAGTTCAATGCCGTATTGGCGATAGTCATTCTTGAAAGTGCTGAAGCAATGCGGACATTGAGTGATAATTTTCTTGACGCCTTTCTCCGTGAATAGTTTGATATTGTCCTGAACCATTTTATCAAAAATGAACTCGTTGCCCAGCCGCCGTGCGCTATCACCACAGCATAGTTCGTCCTTGCCTAGAATGCCCCAGGAAATTCCGGCGGCATCCAGTATTTTCGCTGTTGCCATCGTCACCTGTCTGGCCCGGGCATCGAGCGCTCCGGCGCAACCAACATAGAACAGATATTCGGTCTGACCTGATTCAAACGACTTTACATCCAGATCAGCAGTCCATTTAAGACGTTCCGGTGGAGCGATACCCCACGGATTGCTGCGCTGTTCAATATTTTCGAAAAAAGTATGCAACTCTTCCGGGAAACTGGCATGCATCTCAACCATGTGTCGGCGCATATCCACGATTCTGGGAACGTGTTCGATGAACACCGGGCACACTTCCATACATGCGCCACAGGTAGTGCAGGCCCAAAGGATTTCCTCGGATACGCTGCCTTCGTGACCGTCCCCGATCAGGGCCTGTATGGCATTACCGCCGTTATTACCTTTGGCCAGCGCCGTGCCATTCTTGAGCAGATTGACCTTGATATCATGCATCACCAACCGGGGATTCAGTTTCTTTCCGGTTGAAGCGGCCGGGCAGACATCGGTGCAGCGTCCGCATTCGGTGCAAGAGAAAGAATCGAACAACCCCTTCCACGAAAACTGATCGATCTTCCCAACCCCGAATTCCTTGCCCTTGGCAAATTCTTCCCTCGTTTGAGTGTTAACCTTATCAAGGCTCTTGAAAAAGCAATTGGGGATAGCCGTCAGCACGTGCATGTGCTTGCTGTAGGGAAGATAATTGAGGAACCCCAGCAATACGATGGCATGAATCCACCAGAAAACCTCAGCCCAGGTATCGAGGCTATCCGCCGAAGCGCCATCAAAAGCAACGGAAGCCACCGCGCTTGAGATTAGCATGTAATCTTCCGCGCCTTCAACTCCATTGGCGATCTCGGCCCCGTGCAATCCAAAGAAGGCGATCATCAGCATAGCCACCATGGAGAGGACCACAAAGGCGTCCCGGCTCTTGGCGTCTATATATGAAGGGGGAAACAGGAGCCTGCGCCCCACCGCCATGATTACCGCGATCAGGGCCAGGATGGAAACGACATCAAAAATCGCCGCCAGCGTATAGTAGACCCCATTGGGCAGGTCTGAAAGAGCGATCTGCTCGGAAAACAGACCGTGTAACAGGAATTCCAGATTGGCAATCATCAGGACGATGAAACACCAGAAAAGTACGAAATGATTCACTCCGAAGGTGCGCTTGACCACACGCCGCTGGCCAAAGGCGAAAAACAGCATGTTCCAAAGTCGCGCTCCGATAGCGTTGAAACGATTGTCCGGCTGCCCCAGCGCTATCAGACTGAATTTCTTATAAGCGCTCCAGGCGAAAAACAGCATAGCTGCTGCAAGAACTATTGCAAATGCGGTTACGTTAGTCGACATATCTCTACTCCTTGCTGGTCATTATTGTTTCCATAGCAGCGGAATCACCCGCTCCACCATTGCGCAAATGCCTGATGCGTTCCGTGATGGCGGGAACTATCTGGAAAAGATCTCCCACAATTCCATAGGTCGCAACCTCGAAAATAGGGGCTTTGCTATCTCGGTTGATAGCGATGATCACGTCGGATTCCTGCATTCCGACCAGATGTTGAATAGCGCCGCTGATGCCACAGGCTATGTAAATCTTTGGCCTGACTGTCTTCCCGGTCTGGCCTACCTGTCGTTCAACCGGCAACCAACCCGCCTCCACAACGGCGCGAGAACACGACACCACTCCACCCAACTCATCAGCCAGTTCTTGCAATATATTGAAATTTTCGGTCCCACACATACCTCTTCCCCCAGAGACTAATATCTCTGCCGCAGCCACATCGACCGCGTCCCCACGCTGGTCCCTGATTATTTCCAGCACTTTGGTGGAAAAGTCCTCTTCCCTTGCCCCCATCCACTCTGAGATGATTTCCCCGGTTCGGGATATATCCTTTGGTGGAAGTGGCATGACGTGAGGCCGTACTGTGGACATCTGCGGTCGTGTCTGTTCGGTCATAATAGTGGCCATGATATTGCCGCCGAAAGCCGGACGAGTCTGCATCAGAGAGCCTTTTTCATCCACATCCAGCCCTGTACAGTCGGCTGTCAGGCCCGTGGACACGATGGTGGCAATAGCGCCCGCCAAGTCCCTACCCAACCCGGTCGCTCCGAACAATACGATCTCAGGCTTGTATTTGTCTATAAGATAGCAGTTTGCCTTATAATAAGGCTCCGTACGATAGTATTTGAAAATGGGAGCATCCATCAAATACGCCTTGGTAGCCCCATAGGCAAATGCCTCCCGGCAAAGCTGTTCAACTTCGTACCCGATGACCACCGCGCAAAGCTCAACTCCCAGTTTCTTTGCCAGTTCAGCCCCGGCACCAAGAAGTTCCCATGAAACCTCTGCGGCTTCGCCCTCAGTCTGCTCAACAAATACCCATACCCCTTTGTATTCCTTGAGTCTGGCAGATGCCTCATCTTCCTCTTCGACCTCTTCTTCAACCGCTCCGCTGGCCGCTTTTTGAGCTGCTATCTCTTCCAGTATTTTCAACTCTTCGGGAGTGAAATACATCTCAAGCGCTTCGGCAGGGCAAATCTTGACGCACTTGCTGCATCCGATGCATTTGCTGTTATCGATGATGGGCTCGCCCTGATCATTCATTTCGATGGCGTTGGATTTACTGCAGGAACTCTGGCAACGAGCGCCGCAGGCAATGCATTTCCCCTCTATCAGTTGAGCCACGCCACGCGGTTTTTTGATTTTCTTTTCCTCGGTCATGCGTTATTCTCCCTGATCAATCAATTTGTTACCCGATGAACATCAGGTCCTTTTCGACCAATTTTCCTACCAGCAACTGAGCGGTTTTATCCGGCTCGTTCATCCCGTCTCCGATGATTTCGCCCTGGTCCCGTTCCGGCGAGAATATCTTGCGTACCTGGGTGGCCGATCCGTTTAGCCCGATTGTCTCGGGATCTAGCCCCATAA
>JABHWQ010000328.1 GCA_018657655.1 Chloroflexota bacterium
CAGCAGGGTAATATGATGACCGCTTTCCAGGGTAATCTCTGCTCCGATGATTGGCTTGACCCCTGCCTTTTTACATGCCTGGTAAAATATGATCGCTGCATACAAACCATCGTGGTCGGTGAGAGCTAAAGCGGGCATCTTGAGTTCGGCTGCTCGTCGAGCCATATCTTCGGGATGAGATGCCCCACCAAGGAACGAATAGTTGGAATGACAATGAAGCTCAACGTATTCGGGCATCGCTTCCGGGTTCAATCGTGGATGCGCTGCAGGTACCAACCGCTGCTGAGCAGGTCCTGGTAGATCATGCAGGCAAATTTTGGGGTTTCAAGTTGGAAATACTCCCTCTCGACCTCATTGCGCCACCAACCTTCTTTGATGCGCCAGTGGCTACAGATCTGCTTGACTTTGCTCAGATTTCCTCTATAGAGGAATCCTGCTGGAGTACCATCGGGATTCTCTTCCACTTGAATCGGAATAGCTGGTCGAAATAACTTGGTCATAGCTCACCTCAAATATAATCTGTGAATGAAAAGGTTCCCTCGGGTAGCCTGGTGTTCGAGTTTGATTTTGTAATTCTCTTAATGACTGAGGGACCGTATCTTGCCTGGAGCCATTTAGTTGCTGTAATCAAAGCACCGTCCTCTCGGTGATGATCGTACAGAAGGCTTGCCTGGTAGCCTGTCTCAGCACAAATATCGGATAGGATTATTCTGATATCTGCAACTGGCGTGTTGAACTTGTTGTTATCAAAGCGGTGTTTAAGGTATCTGAGCATGTCCTCAGCTGAAGAAATGGGGGACTTAAAGCTGATTACCCCCTCAGCGGTACCATTATCAGTAAAGTCAAGTTGTATAGTTAGCCGCTGGCAGCATTGCCAGCGGGTATTTAACTGGTAGACTAACCGACAAAGTATAAGACTGGCACCGGACATCAGTTGACTGATAGTGTCGGCAGGAGGGTCAAAACAAAACTCATCTTCGAGCACGACCTCTCGCCGTCCACGTATTACTTTCCTTGCATCGATACCGTTGACGAGATCCCACAACTTTTCCCCATCCAGGCCAAATTGCAGTCCTATAGCTTCCCTGGGAAGGTCTGCCAGTTGCCCCATTGTTCGAATGCCGAGCAACTCCAGCCTATGGAGTATCTTGTCCGATCCTGGGAGAAAGTCCACGGATATGTTCGCAAGGAAATTCCTCTCTTTCTCCGCTGGAATAGATATAATTTTGCTAGGTTCTGCGATTTTGCTGCCAACACGAGTCGCAAACTTACTCGAAGCGCATGCCATCGCCACCACGTATCCTTCTCGTTCCTCGATTGTCTGTCCGATTTCGTTGACCAAATCAGCTTCCCAAGATGCATAGGGAATCTCGATTAGAACTTCACCGAGAGCAGTTGCCTCCACTTTTGGGGTGAAGTCGGCAATCAAGTCAAGTACAGAGTCGAAGGCTTCCTTGTATGTCTCTTCATCCAAAGGTAGGAACAGTGCATCGGGACACAGGCTGTGTGCTTGACGTAGAGGCATCCCCAACTTGATACCACACGCCATCGCCTCGTCTGAAGCATCAAATACGGGTCGTCTTTCATGCGGAAATCCACCGATGACTGTTGACTGGCTCATAATACCCGTATTTACTCGGGATTCGACTTGGAGGGAAAAGTGAGGGAAAAAGATAGATAGAATTCTCATGGTTAATTCCTAAAAGAGGGTGATTAGCTACGCAGGTCTCTGACAAGGAGGAGGGGTTTGCCCTGAACTTCAACATTGTCAGGGCTGGTGAAGATGGGGGACATCTCCTCATTTCTAGGTTGTAGCCTGATCATGCCCGAGTTGTGATCACGGTACAATCGTTTAAGGGTCACTTCCTGTTCCTCTTTGAGCCAGACAGCCACAGATTCGCCATCATTTACTGTCTGTGCTGGTTCCATGACTATGATGTCACCATCACAGATGCCATCGTCTATCATGGAAGTTCCTTTTACGTTCAACGCAAAGACGTTTTGCTTGCCGTGGAGCAAGGCTGTGGGGAGCCTGATCACCTCATCCGAAATCGTTTCCCAGCTACCCGAATCCGGAACTGGGATAGGCTCTCCAGCAGCAATTGCCCCTAGGAGGAACACGTCGATGAAGTCTTCTGGAATGGTCTCATCGGTAGCATCGCTTTCTACGAGTTGTATACTCCTTGATATTCTGGGATTTCGCCGGATTTCCCCCTGCTCCTCCAAAACACCAAGGTGGTGTTGTACCGAAGCCATGGAGTTGATGCCACATCCCTGCATGATCTCTTGAAGGGTAGGAGAATAGCCATTTTGCCCGGCGAATTCTCGTATAAATCTCAAAATCTTTTGACGTCTTGGTGATGGTTCTGTCATGAGCCCATTTCCTGTATAGTATATTATTACCTGGTAAATAATTACCATATACCGCAAGTTTTGTCAAGGGGGTTTTGGGGTTCCCCGTTTCAAAGCAGTGTCTTGGTATGGCTCATCATCCATTTTTATTGGTATTTCACTGGCCACCCCAGTTGGTTGATTCTACCCATTCTCCCTCAAGATACAACCAACAACAGAAATCCTTGCCATATTGCGTGCAATATAGTATCATTTCCCAAAGCTAAATCACAGACAATCCTTGCAGTTAGGGACGATATTGAGGAAGCATCCGGTGTGCAAGATGCATCCATATACTAATTGTTGGCCCCGGAATAGAGGGGGGCAAGGCCATAGCTGACCTGAAGTCGCCCTCGCGGCGAAATGTAACGGACTACACCAGAAAGGAGTCATCCCATGGGCGACAAGAAAGGCAAGAAGGACAAGGCTAAAGGAAATCGGCAGAAGGATGCCAAACAAGCGAAAACCGAAAAGCAGCAACAGGACAAGCAGAAGGCCGGACCCCCTAAGCCTGGAGGCAACAAGTAAATCAAGAGGATGGCAAAAAGCGCCGCCGCTTATTAAGAAACCTCTGATTGAGCCCCGATTCGTGAGATAATAAGAATATTTTAGGAAGAGGACGAAGAGAAATGATCAAAACCTCGTTTGCCAGCCTGGTCTATGACAGCAATAAAAGGAAAACCCGTCGGGAATAATTCCTGGAACAGATGGACCGGGTGATCCCCTGGGAAGAACTGCTGAAAGCCATTCGGAAGCATTGCCCGAAGGCAGGCAACGGGCGACGGCCAATGCCGCTGGAGAGGATGCTACGCATCTACTTCATGCAGCATGGTACGGGCTTTCCGATCCGGGGATGGAGGATGCGCTGTATGATAGCGAGTCTATCAGTCGATTTGCCATTGCATATCC
>JABHWQ010000304.1 GCA_018657655.1 Chloroflexota bacterium
CCCGATTACCGCGCCAACCGGTATAGCAGCCGTAAGCCGTAATAACCGCAATCCTACATCAATATCCCCTAATTCCATGAGCGTGTATCCCATCACCGGGATGATCACCAGCGCAATAATCAGGGCCCCGCCAACAAATAAATGCGATGTATTGGCAGCAGAGAAAGCCATATGTTTGAACATGGAAAGCCGGAGCAATGGGTCTGGCGCTCTTAACAAACGGCGTATAAAAAGACCAAAGACCACCACGGCTGCTACCAGGAAAGAAGCCATGTATACTTCTGCGTTGGTTCGGTGTAATTGCTGAGACAGTCCGAGACTGAGTAAGGCCAACGAAATGCCGATAAGCATCCCACTTTGATAGTCAATCGGTTGGCGAACGGACGGGCTGTTCTTGACCATGAAATAGATTAGCGTAATAACCGCTACTCCGATAACTACATCCGCCCAGAATATCCAGCGCCAACCCAGGAATTCGGATACTGCCCCACCGAACAAGGGTCCCACAGCGGCCCCTGCCTCGATCGCTCCCCCGATAATACCAAAGGCAATGGCCCTTCGTTTTGCTGGGAATGTCTCCGCAACGATGGCCATGGCTGCCGGAACTGTCGCGCCTCCTCCTATTGCTTGCACTACTCTGGCAGCGATCATCAGGTTGAAATCGTCGACAATGGCGATGAAGGCTGATGCCCCGATGAAAACCAGGTTGCCGATGATGAAGACTCTGCTATGCCCAAATACATCGGAAATGCGGCCTGCTAAGGGAAGTACAGCGGTATACCCAATCAAGTATGCGATGACGATCCATGCAGCTTTGTCCAGATCGACCACGTTCATATGGGCATCGAACATGATATCGTTCAACGCGCCGTATATAACTGTTTGGTCAATAGCTGTGCTAAAAACTCCAAGGCTAAGGACCAGGAGGATGATGTTGGGAGAGGATGTCCTTGGTGAGGGTAATCTCATAATGCCAATTTCAGAACGGGTGACGGGATTTTAGTCAAATCACCCTAAAACCTACTCGGGCAATTCGATGGTGATCGGACCGTTAAAATTAGAGAGAACCAGCGTTCTCACGATACCGGTATTCTCGTCCTCGCATATTTGCCCATCGAAAACTACCTTTCGAAGCAGCAAGTCCTCGACACCGATCCACATATCCACGTCAACTGGTAATCCTTCGGCGGCATGACCCGCGGCAATAGAGTCGAGTACTTCTGAAAGAATCAATCCTTTAATGTGGTAACAAAGGGCTCCACCAAAATGCTGTTGATCAATCATGGAGAGATCCGTAGAGCTTTCCATCACGGCTTTGATGCCCGTCTCCGGATTGAAGAGTTTCACTGCTTGGAAGTCGTCGGAAAGCATCTCCCATTTCTTATTCAGTGGATTTTGCATGTACGTGGTTTCCCCCACAGTAACAAGCCCGGTTTCCACGAACATCTTGCCCAACGTTCCTTCGATAGTCATAGCGAGCTTATCCGGCGAAATGATGTCACCGTAAGCTGCGGTCATCTCCAAACCCATGGCTATTGGTGTCCCTCCGCCTTTCTGGCTGAGATCATAATGGAGGCTTGTCACATTATCCAACGCTGGTGAAGCTTGAACGATTATCTCTTCCGGGCCAAGGTCCGGTACCGTTACTGTTGCAGGGGTATCTTTGTCATTACCGCAAGCCATAGATACTAATAACAATACAATGCTTGTGATTAGTATAGGTTTCATTTTCGAGTTTCCTCCGCAGCTTCCTTCAAATCTTCGTAACTCGTCATGCTTTTGACTTCATTTAGAAACTCGCGTAGTGATGAGGACTCATCTCTCAGTGTCTGTAAATCTTGCCCGATGGGACTGGCGGTGGAAGGGTCATCAGCGTAGGTCCCGTAAAAGGCAAAATAGGCCTGATTTAATTTCCTTATATAATACCCCTTTGAAGCCAAAAAGTCTTGCTTTTGGCGCATGAATTCCTCAGCTTCGGTCACTTGTCCCACCGCGAGGTATTCATCTACTGCGAGCCTGATCTGCCTCATTTCGAGAGCGAATTCGGAAACGGGTTCGTCAGGAGGAGTTGGATATTCACTTTCAGATGCATAGTATTTGTAATAGACTTTGGCTCCGATCTCTTTGCTGACGATGCCTGCTACAGTTTCATTCATCGTTATAATATCGTAGCCCGAACGCCATCCAATCGCATCGAGTGCATAGAGAAACCCCAGAGGGTGAAAGAACATGTACTGATGGAACCATTCCTCAACGGCTCGATCGATAGTACGCCGAATATTTGTGCTCTCGATGACCATCGTGGGGTAAGTGAACCCTACGCCGCCAAGGTTCACAACCAGTGAGGAATACCCGAGCTTGTCAGCTTGTGCTTCTATCTCCTCTTTCTGTTGGGTACTCAGATCTGCTTCCAAAGTCGTTCTTCTCAGTAATCTGATCTCATCTCTGGGGGAGAGGATCAAAAGACTTGGAGGTGATTCGAACTCGAAATTGACCGGCGGAAGGACTATTTTGAGCGGAAGGAAGGTATCGAGCGGATTCATTATGCCTTCATTGATGAGTGCTTGCCTAATCTGTTTGGCGAGGATGCGTTCCGTTTCATCTTCCAGTTCAGCTTTTTGGGAGTCACCAACGTTCGACTGGGGGGATATTGCATCGAAGTACTCGTTGACCGTTTCGATATCATCGATGTCAGCTTTTGTGGCCGGTTTGAGTGATTCCCATAGACCATCGATCACTGTGTCAAATTCCCATTGGGGAACGCTGAATTCATACGGTTTGGTTATTGAATCAATGCTGTCTTGGGAGTTGTCATCAGAAGAGGACGTACAGCTGGTGGCGAGTAACCCACCGATAATCAGGGTGATGATTGCTAATCGGGCATATTTACCCATAACGAGTTGCCCTATTTTTTACGTATAAACACGAAATCAGCCAGGCCGAGCAATGCTTTCTTGGAATCATTGTCCGGTAGAGGTTGGAGAGAACTTTGGGCTTTCTCCACCAAATTCCTGGCAATAGCAAATGACTCATCTATGAGTGATGACCCCTTGATTTCCGCAATGGCCTGTTTCAAATCGGGGCCTTCCCCGTTGCTTTCAAAGCCTTTTTTAATTAGATTGCCATCCGGGTTCTGTTCAACGTACAGGAGCGATGGTAACGTAAGAACACCTAGCAGGAGATCATTGCCTACGGGTTTGCCCATCGTTTCCTCGTCTCCGGTAAAATCGAGCAGATCATCGACAACCTGGAATGCAAGTCCGACGTAATGGCCGTAGTTTTTAAGGGCTTGAATTTCTTCTTCTGGACTATTGCTCAAGATTGCCCCGGACTCGGCAGCCATCGCAAAAAGGGCGGCAGTCTTGCCATCAATTCGGCGGAAGTAATCTTCGCGGTTTTGTTGCCAGTTGAACACGCTCAGTGTTTCTTCCAACTCTCCCTTAGCCAGGTCCATCAATGTTTTGGCAAAGAGTCGCACCACCCGTAGATTTCCGGGCATAGCAGCAAGTTCAGCGGATTTTGCGAACAGGTAATCGCCAGCCATAATGGCAGCGTTGTCACCGAGGGTGCTGTATAACGTTGGGATTCCTCGACGGAGCGGAGATTTATCGATAGTATCGTCATGTACCAGACTTGCCGTGTGAAGTAGTTCCACGGCAGTGGCCATGGGTATCAGGTGCTCTAAGTTATAGTCATTGAATTTGCCTGCCATCAAGGTAAGGGCAGGGCGAACCCCTTTACCCCGGGCACCGAGTGCTTGCCGGATGACATCGGCGAATTGGGGGAAATCAACATCGGCAACTTGCCCCAGACTTTCCGTTACCAGGGGCAATTCGTTTTGGACTGGCGATAGAATCTCTTCAAGTTTCAATGTTCTAGTCCTTTAACGATCTATTCAAAGGTTTACTCAGATATCCCATTGTCTTAGAGTCAAAGAGAAATGGCAATGGCCAGCTATCCCAGCTTTGCTGTCTCAGTACTAACGACTTCCTCATCCAGCTTGGTAAAAAGGGGTTCTGGTTTTGGCAAAGTTTGTCCGGTAAGTGGAAAACGGAAGTTCCAACCCGTATCTTCTAGCTTTCCGGGAGAACCGAGAAGCCGGTGAACTTCCTCTGAGCTGAACGGCAGATATGGGTGCAATACAGTCGCAAGGCAGGAAATAGCTCCGAGTGTCACAGTCAGGGTTTTTGCCGCATCTTCTCTATTCTCTTTGATAGCTTTCCACGGTGCCTTGACGTCAAGATATTTGTTGGCATCCTGGGCTAACGCAAAGGCTGCTTTGATACCCTCTTTGAATCGGCAATTGCTGATGGATTCTCCGACGGTATTGAGAGTGGTTCTGGCTTTGTCCAGCAGTGCATTGTCGGTAGCATCCAGTTCGCCAGGGGCGGGAATCTGTGCATCGAAATTGCGGTAGGTGAAACTCAGCACTCTATTAACCAGATTGCCGTAGGTAGCTACAAGCTCATCGTTATTACGTCGAAGGAATTCCCTCCAGGAGAAATCGGTATCACCGGTTTCCGGCATGTTTACCGACAGTATGTACCGCAGAGGATCAGGATCGTATCTTTCCAGATAGTCGGGGAGCCAGACTGCCCAGTTACGGCTAGTGGAAAACTGTTTGTTTTCCAAGGTTAGATATTCGTTAGCGGGAATATTGTAGG
>JABHWQ010000307.1 GCA_018657655.1 Chloroflexota bacterium
TATCGAACCGTTGAATCTTGAGACTATGACAAAGATCATTGAAGCTGAACGCCCTGATGCCCTGTTGCCGAATCTCGGGGGCCAAACGGGGCTCAACCTTAGTTCCGAGTTGGCTAAGGCGGGAGTGCTCGAAAAATACGGAGTCAAAATCATTGGGGTTGAAATCGATGCCATCGAACGTGGAGAAGATCGAATCGAATTTAAGAAAATGATGGACCAGCTGGGCATAGAGATGCCCAAAAGTACGGCGGTTTATAACGTTGAAGATGCAGAAAAAATCGCTGCTGATCTTGGGTACCCCGTAGTTATCCGTCCGGCTTACACGATGGGTGGCACTGGTGGCGGTTTGGTCTACAATGTGGAGGAACTACGTATTGTAGCCAGCCGGGGCATAGCAGCAAGTCTTATCGGGCAAATTCTAGTTGAAGAGTCCGTTTTGGGATGGGAGGAATTGGAACTGGAAGTGGTACGCGATTCCAAAAATCAGATGATCACTGTGTGCTTCATCGAGAATGTCGATGCAATGGGGGTTCACACCGGCGATTCATTCTGTACGGCTCCCATGTTAACGATCAGCCCGGAACTTCAGAAACGCTTGCAAGAGTATTCTTATAAAATTGTCGAATCAATCCATGTAATCGGTGGAACCAACGTTCAGTTTGCACATGATCCTAAAACAGACCGAGTAGTAGTGATTGAAATAAACCCTCGCACTTCTCGATCTTCCGCGCTAGCCTCCAAAGCCACCGGATTCCCGATTGCCTTGATTTCTTCCCTGCTGGCCGGTGGATTGACCATGGACGAAATCCCTTACTGGCGGGATGGAACACTGGAGAAATATACGCCATCCGGTGATTATGTAGTGGTCAAGTTTTCCCGGTGGGCCTTTGAGAAATTCAAGGATGCTGAAGATAAGCTTGGTACACAAATGCGGGCTGTTGGCGAGGTTATGAGCATCGGGAAGAATTATAAAGAAGCTTTCCTGAAGGCTATCCGATCTCTGGAAAAAGGCCGATATGGCCTCGGATTTGTCAAAGACTTCTACGATAAATCGCTTGATGAGCTTATGGAGATGCTAAATGAACCCTCCAGTGAACGACAGTTCATCATGTATGAAGCTCTACGCAAGGGCGCTGATGTTCAGGAACTTCACGAGAAAACCTACATCAAAACCTATTTCATCAATCAGATGAAGGAATTGGTAGAACTCGAGGAAAATATCCTTCAATATAAAGGGAAATCATTACCGGACGACTTGCTTATTCAAGCTAAGAAAGACGGATTTGCGGACCGATATCTGGCAATGCTACTCGGAGTAACTGAAAAAGAAATTCGAGAAAAGCGGACTTCCGTGAGTGTTGTTGAAGGCTGGGAACCGGTTCCTGTCAGCGGCGTTGAAGATGCGGCTTATTACTTCTCCACCTATAATGCGCCCGATAAAACCACGTCCACTAACAACAAAAAAATTATGGTTCTCGGGGGTGGTCCCAACCGAATCGGGCAGGGCATAGAATTTGATTATTGCTGTGTTCATGCCGCTTTTGCCCTGCGTGATGAGGGCTATGAAACGATAATGGTCAACTGCAACCCGGAAACTGTTTCTACCGATTATGATACGTCGGATAAGCTCTATTTTGAGCCGTTGACAGTAGAAGATATCCTGAGTATTTATGAAAAGGAAAAACCGGAAGGAGTGGTTGCTCAGTTTGGCGGACAAACCCCGCTTAATATCGCAGCCGAACTGGCCGAGGCGGGTGTAAATATCCTGGGGACTTCTCCCGATACGATCGATCTGGCTGAGGATAGAGATCGCTTCAGATCCATGATGGATAAACTTGGCATTCCCATGGCAGAATCTGGTATGGCCACCAATCTGAGTGACGCGTTAGCGATAGCTGAACGAATTGGGTATCCGTTGATGGTAAGACCATCATACGTTCTTGGCGGACGGGGGATGGAAGTGGTGCACGATGAGATGATGCTGAAAGAATATGTTGCTGCTGCGGTCGGAGTTACCCCTGATAAGCCTATACTGATTGACAGGTTCCTGGATAATGCCATCGAGGCTGAAGCAGATGCCATAGCCGATGGAACCGATGCTTTTGTACCTGCGATAATGGAACATATTGAACTGGCTGGTGTGCACTCCGGCGATTCGGCGTGCGTTATACCTCCGGTCAGCATACCGCAGAAACACATAGATACGATCAATGAATACACCAAGAAGATTGCAAAGGAACTCCACGTTGTCGGTCTGATGAACATGCAGTATGCCATTTGCGATGATGTTGTGTATGTATTGGAAGCCAACCCAAGGGCCTCGCGGACGGTGCCCATTGTTTCAAAAGTATGCGGGCTTTCGATGGCCCGGATCGCGATGCAGATAATGATGGGCAAAAAACTGGCTGATCTCGATCTCAAGCACAAAA
>JABHWQ010000165.1 GCA_018657655.1 Chloroflexota bacterium
CCGTAGCGTCGAACAACTTCAACCGGACGTGCTGGTTGTTGATGTTATGATGCCGGGCCTTAGTGGGCTTGAGGTTTCCCGGCGTGTTGCTGAAGTTGCGCCTCACACTAACGTCGTGGTCGTATCCATGTATGCTAATGAAGCGTACGTCATGGAAGCTATCCAGTCAGGCGCAAAAGGATATGTATTGAAAAACTCAACGCAGGATGAACTGATTCCTGCCGTTAGAAAAGCAGCGATAGGACGTCGATATATCAGCGAGGCGCTTGCCGATACAATCGAAGCTTACATGAAGAAGGCAAAAGATGGGATTGTTTCAGACTCCTATGAAATGCTGTCGAACCGGGAACGGGAAGTCCTTCATCTTGCAGCCGAAGGTTTGACAAACGCGGAAATCGCAAATCGACTCTTTCTCAGCCCCAGAACGATAGAGGACCACAGATCCAGCATGATGCACAAGCTCGGTTTACGCACACACATCGACCTCGTTCGGTTTGCTCTCCGCCGCGGTATTATCCCCATGGATATCTGAATTCAGCTAGAATTCGTGTAGTCTCCATTTATTCACTCAGTGTTCGTACGCGTATGACAATTTTTCAGGAATGGTTCACTCTCCCCTCTCAGCTAAGAGGCAGCAACGAAATACCGTAGACACCCGGATTGACGCTCAAGCAAGTTCTAGCGATACTTTCCCTATATAAAGATGCAACACGGGAATGATGCGTATTCGCGATCAAGCCCTTACCGATGAAAACCAGAAAGGAGTATCAAAAATGACAAATGGTAAATATGATGTAGTTGTGATGGGATCAGGTATGGGAGGATTGTGTGCCGGAGCGTTGCTGGCCAAAGCGGGTTACAAAACCCTAGTGCTTGAGAAGCGCGGGCAAATTGGCGGAAGATTCTCCACCGAAGTATTGGATGGGGCTTACAGATTTCCTACAGGTGCCGTTTATCTGCACATGTCAGGGTATGTACCTGAAATCATTAAAGAGCTCGGACTCAAGGTAGAGCTTCGTGAAGTGCCTGAGTACGTTTGCCGGATTGAAGGGAAAGAATATGAACTGACCGGTCGAGGACGGTTCAGGAAGCTGCTGGACATCATGGAAAAGAACCATTCGGAACGCGGCGACCGGGCAGCATCGTTTGCTATGAAAGTACCGGCCGAGAAGATCATGAACGATTTTCGGGATGAGGTGATGTACACCGTTAATCACCCCGGCAAAAAGAAAGCCAGCCTCTATAACACTACTGTACGTGACTGGATGTTAAGGTACACCGATAATCCTTTTGTGCATGATCTGTTTGACACATATTGCACTGGCTTCGCCATGGCTCGTGCTCATGAATTGCAGGCCTCGGAGCTTTTCTTTGTCATGGGGAGAACAGCCGGAATGACGGATGTGTGGATGGTCCCGCATGGCAACATTACCGTAATGCAGGAGTTGGAGAAGGTGGTGAAAACCTACGGTGGGGATGTATGGATCAATACCCCCGCCAAAAAAGTGGTGGTCAAGAATGGTGTAGCCACAGGTGTCATCATCGAAAAAGATGGCAAGGAGATGGAGATCTCGAGTAAAGCGGTGATCAGCAATGGCCCACCGAGACACACCGTTAATCTTGCCGGAGAGGAGAACTATACGGGAGAATACCTGAGAGCGATGAGAACTAAAATGAGACCACATCCCTGCATATTCTTTGCTATTGCGGCGGATAAGCCTCTTTGTTTGGAGAAGGGACAGAAAGCCGGACTAAACCTGATCGGTTCGAGAAGAATTCAGGCTGTTCTTCCGGTTACAAATGTCTGCCCCGAGCTGGCACCTCCCGGTCAGCAGTTGATTTATATTATCGGCGAGCCTCGTTCAACCATAGAGCCAATGGATGAGGAATACGAAATCGAACAATGCATGCTGGATATCAAGGAGCACTTCCCTGATTTTGAAAAGCATGGCAAAATGCTCAAGATCGATCCGCGCAATCTCGATCACGACCTGCCGGAATCGCATGGTTGGGAGACCAAATCCTATTTCCTGCCGGTGACAACTCCGGTGAGAAACCTTTATAGTGTGGGCGAAGCGGTGACGGAACCGGGTATCATTGGAACATCCGGGTGTGCTGGCAGTGCCATGAAGGTTGCAGGGATCATACAGAGAACACTCAAGCCGAGCAGATAGGGCAATACTGAAACGAAACAGCCGCAGTTGTTATTGGTAGTGCATAGATGGTAACAAGCAGGTTCGAAGAGTATCGAGAGGTGCCCCGCAATGAATCGTTTGCTTGACAAAGTGGCTGTCGTTCCCGGCGCAGGGGGGGGGATCGGTCTGGGGGTAGCCCGCAGGTTTGCTGCCGAAGGCGCCAAAGTCGTGATCGCTGAATTGAACGAATCAACAGGCAAATGCGCCGCTAATGAGATCGAGTCAGAGTTCGGCACAAGGGTGCTCTTCGTCAAAACGGACGTCAGCCAGAAAGAGGATATCTTGGCAATGGTAGATGCCACCGTCCATCACTTCGAACGGGTAGATATTCTGGTGAACAATGCGTGGGGTGGAGGGCAACTCTCCCGATTGGAATACAAAACCACCGCGCTTATGGAACGGGCTCTCCGGGTAGG
>JABHWQ010000246.1 GCA_018657655.1 Chloroflexota bacterium
CTCCGCCAATTCACCTGACATAGCGACCTCCTTCTGTGTCTTTGCATTATATAATGGCACCATGCAAAAGGCAATACCCGAGTGCCCACGTTGCACATTTATAGATGTATTGTCCTGCCAATAATACCAGTTAATTCATAATATATTACAGTTTTGTCCCTTTTGATAACTTCAGCCCCTGCCACGATGTGGGGATTTTGTCATGGGTATTTGACATCATACCTGTCCAAAATAGATTTTGGGCCGAGCATTTGAGGAGAGACTCCTCGAAGCAGTAAGGGAATCTCTGAATAAATCCTGTCACTATTATCTCATGATTCGAGACTTATTCAGAGATTCCTTAACTATGTGTCCGTTGGGACTTGACCACCCCACACTAAACCCCTAACTCCCCCCAACACCACCCCATCAAATGGCATTCACTCTCAAAATGCAAGGGGTTCCGCACGGATATTTATACGGATATTACACGCCCTGCCTTAGGGATTTATGCGCTTTTTATAGTTTATCAGTACCATAGTACCACGCGGATGTAAGCGTCTTGAGATAACCATCCATGACGCAAAAAAGCCACGAATATCTATACTCAAGGGGGAGGGTGATGGATAGAGTAAAGGTACTCATCGTGGAAGATCAAGAGGTAATGAGAGAGGCATACAAAACGGTTCTGACGCTTGAGCCATCTATCGGGCTTGTAGGAGTGAGAAACGGAAGTTTCTTCGCGATGGGAGACATCGAGGACATCAAGAAAACGCTACTGGATAAAAGACCCCATGTCCTCCTGGTAGGGATAAAGTCGATTGGGCCCAGGACCATCGAAGTGCTGGAAGCGGTCAATCAGGACTTCCCCGATATTAGTATTGTCCTCCTGGCGAAGTCCTATGACCCGGAAAGCATGACAAAGCTTAAGACGTTCGCCAGGAAGAACACTCGGGGGGCATATCTACTCAAATCATCAGTAGACAAAGCGAGTGAAATTATTCGAATCATCAAAGACGTAATGCGCGGTCAGATAATCGTTGATCCTCAGATATTTACAAACTTGATGCATCCTGATGAAACGGGTGGTTCGCACTCATCCGAACTCCCTCCCGGAGAACTCGAGATATTGAATTGGTTGGCCATGGGCTACAAAAATTCCACTATCGCCCAGATGCTTTGTCTCGAACTGGAAACCGTAGAACGTCATATCAGCAACATCTACGGAAAATTGATTGACGATTTTCAACTCAAGCATCCACGTGTAGGGACAGCATTTTCTTGAATTAAATCCGTCCGGTAGCCTTTGCCATGTACCCAGTGTTGATTAGGCCTAACTTTCAGCTCTGGTTAGCCCTTTTGGGACACTGCCCCCTAATGCCTCATCGAATATTCAGATCGGTATGCTTTTAACGAAAAACGCCCCCACATCGGAAACGTGGGGGCGTTAACTTATTTTGAGTTGTTTCGGGTTCTAGACCAAAGCACTCATACCGAGAACTCTTCCACCAACAATCATCTTTTGAATCTCGGGGTTGCCCTCCGGCGGGAACATGGCTCTGGCATCCCTGAAATACCGCTCTACCGGGTATTCCTCAGCCAGGCCCCAGGCACCATGAACCTTCATCGCATTGGAAGCTGCTTTGAGGGCTACTTCATTGGCAAAATACTTGCCGCCGCAAGCTTCGATGGTAGCTTCCTTGCCTTCATCAAGATTCGAGAATGCCTTGTACAGCAGGAGGCGTGCCGCCTCGGTTTCCACTACGGATTCGGCGATGAGGTTCTGGATCAGTTGAAACTTGCCGATCTTTCTGCCGAACTGGATGCGTTGTTGGGCGTACTTGATTCCAGCTTCGATGGACGCCTGAGCGATACCGACCGAGAATATTCCCACAGTTGCCCGGGTAAAGCCCAGTTCGCCGGTCAGCTTGGCCATAGCCCCCGTTCCGGCACCGGCCACAAGGTTTGCTTTGGGAACCTTGCAATCGGTAAAGGTCATCAAGGCAGAGGGAGCGCAACGCAGCCCAATCTTGGGAATGATTGTGGCCTCAAAAGGTGACTCCCTGCGGTCCACCAGGAAAATGCCCAGCCCATCCACACCCTTACTCCGATCTTCGGAGGCGAACACGATGGCAACTTCAGCGATATTGCCACCGGTGACCCAGGCCTTCTGGCCGTTGAGAACGTAATGGTCTCCCTGCAAAACAGCGGTGGTCTCCACGCCACGCAGATCTGAACCGACATTGGGCTCAGTCAGTGCGAAGCTCCCGAGGATATCCAATGACTGCATTCCGGGAAGATATTTCTTCTTTTGTTCCTCAGTAGCCAGCTTTCCGATGAGGTAGCCGCCGCCGGCACCTAGCGATACAGCCAGACTGGGCCAGATTCGGCTCAGTTCTTCCTGCAGCACCCCGTTCGAAACGTAGGGAATCTCGGTGCCGCCGTCCTTCTTTTTGACGATACCAAGGCAGTAGTCCCACGGCAGGAGTTTTTTAATCAGGTCTACGAGTATATCTCTAGGATAGGGGGCATATTTTTCTTCATACTCATTCACCAGGGGAGCGATTTCCTTTTCCAGGAAAGCTCTCACATTTTTTTGTAGCATCAGTTGATCTTCATTTAATCCGAAACCCATTGTATTGTTTCTCCTTTTGTAGATTGGCTCCAACAGATTGCCCCATTCAGGGGGTTGTTTGCACATTTCTGCTCACACGACAACCCTCCCGTTTTGGGAGGGTTGGATTTTGGTCATTTCTTGGTAATGCCACAGAATCAGTATGTTACCGATTCCACGGTTAACACCATCAACCTAGCCGTCTGCGCTCTTGAATATCTTGGGAGGGGGCCCCTTCAAAAGTTCGCAAG
>JABHWQ010000338.1 GCA_018657655.1 Chloroflexota bacterium
GATCCGTACCGGTGGGGTGATCAGCCCGTTCAACGCTTGGCTGATCATGCGCGGGATTGCCACCCTGCCGATCCGCATGGCCGCTCATCAGGCGGGAGCGACCGCGGTTGCACAAGCCCTGGAGAACCACCCGAAAGTAGGCCGGGTGATGTATCCCGGCCTGAAGTCCCATCCCCAGCATAAACTGGCTGTAAGGCAGATGGATAATTTCTCCGGCATGATAACTTTTCAGATGGACGACGGTCCTGGTGCGGCAGAAGTCTTTGCCGAGCGGTTGAAAATTATTCACTACGCGGTTTCCCTGGGCCATCATCGCAGCCTGATCTACTATCTTTCCACAGACGATATGATAGACACCTCGTTCCGAATAGAGGGTGCCCAGCGGGAATCGTACAAGGATTATTCCGGCGAGGGAATTTTTCGCCTGTCGGTGGGAATCGAGGACGCAGTTGACCTGATAAATGATCTGGAACAGGCGTTGGCGGAGGTTTAACACCCTGCCGGCGGCCATTACTGTTTCGCTATAAAATGAGTCTTGAATATTAAACGGTTTTATGGTTTAATACTATTTCATTGATTTTGATTAATTTGCATTTGATAGAATCAATTGCTGTCTAAGCCCCCTGAACAGCTTTTCAGTGCCATCATGGCATGGTAATACTGGTAAACCTTGAGTCAGGAAATAAAAGTGAAGGACAAGCGGGATAAAGAAGATTCAGCTAACGGAATAGGCAAGCTGCTGGAACGGGTCGAGCAGTTGGAGAACGAGCTGGAGTGCACGCGGTCGGAATGTAACTCACTGTCTCAGCAGTTGACCCTGGCCAATGCCATTCTGGACAATAGTCCCTCTTTCGCCACAGTCAAGGACAGCCAGGGACGTTATGTGCTGGTTAACCAGGCAGCCCAGCAGATTATCGGCAAGAGCAGTGAGGAAATTGTCGGCAAAACTCCGTTCGATCTCTATCCGCCGGAAATCGCCGAAAATGTCCGTCGCGACGATTTAGAAGTACTTAGCAGTGGAAAGATAATTACCACCGAGGAAAAACTTCGCAGGGGCGACGGTAAGTTCTACTACACTACCAAGGTTCCTTTACCGGGCAGTGATGGTAAGCCGAAAGGTATGATCGGCCTTGCGGTTGATATAACCGAACTCAAGCAGGCCCAGCAGGCGCTTAGTGACAGTGAGGAATTACTGAGTGCAATTTTCAACAATGCCGTGGTTGCGATAGGGTTGGGCAGGCCAGATGGTTCGATTATTAAGGTTAACCGTCAGGCACTGGAGATGTTCGGTTTCGATGACGAGAGTGAATTCCTGAGCCAGAATATGATGGACCTGACCCATCCTGAGTTCAGGAAACAGCACGAAGAGCTTATTGCGAAATTTTCAAGGGGTGAAGCCGAACCTTGCAGCTACGAGAAAAAGTATCTCAGAAAAGACGGCAGCGAATTCTGGGGAGAGGCCTATCTTTATCCTACGCAAACAGTTGTAGATGGCAGCCCGATTGTGGTCGTGCTGGTTATGGATATTACCAAGCGCAAGGAGGCCAGCCTGGTGCTGCAACGCAGTGCGGATTCCGAGCGGCTGCTGAGCAGGATTTCCAGCGAATTTATCAAACTGGATATCAAAGATACAGACAGCGGAATAGGCAGGGCGCTCTAAGCGTTGGGTGAGTTAGAAGGCGTGGACAGAAGCTATGTTTGTCTGATATCCCAGGATGAAAAGTCAATTCCCAATACCCATGAATGGTGCCGCCAGGGTATTGAGCCGCAGATTGACCTTATAAAGGACAGGTCTGTAGCATTGTTCGGTTGGACATTGAACAACATTATGAAACAGAGAGAAACGGTAATAGACAACGTGGATGAGATGCCTCCGGAAGCCGAAACAGAGCAAAAGGAGTTCCGGCGGCAAGGTAACAAATCGATGGTGGTCACTCCACTGGTATCCGGAGAGACGGTGCTTGGATTGATCGGTTTCGATTCGGTTCGGGTATTGCGGAAGTGGTCACAGGATGAGATTACCCTGCTGCAACTGGTGGGCGATACGATAGCCAACGCCCTTGTGCGCAAAAGGGTGGAGCAGGCCCTGCGAGACAGCGAGGAGCGTTTCCGGGAAATGGCGGAAATGCTGCCGCAGTCGCTTCTGGAAACTGACTTGAACGGAGTTGTTACCTACCACAACAGAAACGCCGTCGCGCAACTTGGTTATTCGCCGGAGGATTTGCGGCAGGATTTCAAAGTGCTGAACCTGGTCGTTCCCGAGCAGTATGAGGAGGCGCTGGATTACCAGGAAAGGCTGCTCAAAGGGGAGTATTTTGGTCTCAAGGAGTTCAGCTACCGCAGAAAAGACGGCAGTACCTTTCCCGGTCTGGTAAATTCTGTCCCGCTATGGGAAAATGGAGTGACGACAGGTGCCAGGGCAGTCATTGTGGATATCAGCGAACGCCAGCAACTTGAGGAAGAGC
>JABHWQ010000263.1 GCA_018657655.1 Chloroflexota bacterium
GAGCGGGTCACGAATGAAGAAGACAGGGGTGTTGTTCCCGGTCATATCATAGTTGCCTTCTTCGGTGTAGAATTTCACCGCGAATCCGCGAGGATCTCTTTCCGCATCCGCCGAGCCTTTCTCCCCACCAACAGTGGAGTAGCGAACGAAGACATCGGTGCGTTTACCGATCTCTGACAAAAACTTAGCCCTGGTGTATCGGGTCACGTCGGCGGTAACTTCAAAGAAACCGTGAGCTCCCGCCCCCTTGGCGTGAACTACTCGTTCCGGAATGCGTTCCCGATCGAAATGCCCCAGTTTTTCCAGTAAGTGAGTATCCTGCATCAGCACAGGACCGGGGTTTCCCGCGGTTATACTGTTCTGATCATTGCCAACCGGTGCACCGAAGCCAGTCGTGTATACCTGTTTGTCGTCTGACATTTCAAACCTCCGTGTTGATAATTAATTACAGAATATTGCTGCAATGCTGGTTATATCACATCAGTTCAGAGTTTGCAATTGGTATGGCTGAAAGGAGAATGAACAGGAATCAGGGAACGTCCAACATATAACCGACTTTTGGAATAGTGGTGATGATTTTGGGAGTGTTTTTATCTTTTTCGATTTTGCCTCTTAGCCTGCTGATCCACGTTCGTAATATCTGAACATCATTCAGGTATTCAGGCCCCCAGATAGAGGAGAGCAATTCTTCATATGTCATCAATCGCCCGGCATTCTGGGCGAGCTTGCTGAGTAGGAGCCATTCGATTCTGGTTAAGCTGGTTTCCTTTTCGCCTACAGAGACTTTGCATTTGTCTAGGTCAATCGTGATATCTTCTATGAAGATTTTCTCTGTGGAGGTGGTTTTTCTCTCACCAGTGGCACGCCTTCGGATAGCTTCGATCCTGGCTACCAGTTCATCCGGGTTAAACGGTTTGGCCAGATAATCATCGGCTCCAAGGCTCAGACCTTTGATTTTATCTCTATCGGCTCCTTTGGCACTGAGCATTATTACTGGAACTGAAGAAAAACTCCGCAGCTCTTTTAATGTCTCTAACCCATCCATCTTAGGCATAACGATATCCAGAATTATCAGTTCTGGTTCTTGTGTTTGGGCTAATTCCAGGGCTTCTTGTCCGTTGCTGGCAGTTAAAACATCGTATCCGGATGCCTTTAACTTTGAGTTCAGAAAAGTGAGTATCCGCTTCTCGTCATCAACAACCAATATGCGTAATTGTCTGGCCAAAAGATATCTCCAAAGGGTTATTCTTGGTCATAATAATAGTTGCTTTTACACCGAAATGTCAAAATGCTGAGCGTGTTCAAAGCAGATACTATTGACGCGTACTATGGAAGAAGTATATCATCAGTGCCAGCAGTTATGAAAGAAAGTGCTTCACAACACAAATTGCTGCCTATCATCGTCGGACTGTTGATCCTTGGAGCGATTGCTCTAACCCGAATTCACAGCTATCTCCTGTTCCATAGCTTTGCCGAGCTGTTTAGCATCGTAATAGCCTGCGGCATTTTCATAATTACATGGAATGCGCGTCGATTCCTTGATAACAGGTACCTGTTGTTTATCGGAATTGTCTATCTGTTCATCGGATTCCTTGATTTGCTTCATACTTTAGCTTATTCAGGTTTAGGCGTATTTGAGGGATACGGCACCAATCTGCCAACCCAACTCTGGATTTCCGCTCGATATCTTGAAAGTCTGTCCTTTCTTGGTGCTTTCTTAATGCTTCGAAGAAGCTTTCAACCTTACTATGTCTTGTTCGGTTATGCACTTGTTACTGCATTTCTATTAGGCACTATCTTCTATTGGGAAATTTTCCCTGATTGCTATATCGAAGGCACGGGTTTGACCGAGTTCAAAAAAGTAAGCGAATACGTTATTTCGGCCATCCTCTTTTCGGCAGTTGCTGTTTTGTACGTTAAACGTCACGAGTTCGAAACGTATGTAGCTCGATTGCTTGGTATAACTTTCCTCACTACGATAGCTTCCGAACTGGTTTTCACTTTATACACCGATCCTTACAGTACTGCCAATCTCATCGGGCATTTTCTCAAAATAGTTTCATTTACTTTTGTATATATGGCGATCATTGA
This sequence comes from Chloroflexota bacterium, assembly GCA_018657655.1. Lineage (GTDB taxonomy): Bacteria > Chloroflexota > Dehalococcoidia > SZUA-161 > SpSt-899 > JABMQN01. Next base: position 2,092 of record JABHWQ010000263.1, read on the forward strand.
TACCGGCCTGACCAGGCCTTACTCACTTCTGTTTCGGAACCTTCAGAAAAACAGGGATGCACTTCAAAAGGCACTTGGAAGTGTAGAGCTGCGACAAACAGAAGTTGAGGCGCTATTCCGGAGTTCGCGAGCAATTCTGGATAATCAGGCATTTGACGATGCCGCACGCGCAATTTTCGATTCGTGCCAGAACGTGATAGGAGCTACTAGCGGTTATGTTGCGCTACTGAGTAAAGATGGTAAAGAAAACGAAGTCCTTTTCTTGGAGTCTGGAGGTATGCCTTGCACCGTCGATCCCTTGCTGCCGATGCCTATCCGAGGATTAAGAGAACAGGCCTACAATGAAAGGAAAACTGTATACGATAACAGTTTCTCATCGAGCGAATGGACAAAGTTCCTGCCTACAGGGCATGTCACTCTCGATAATGTCCTTTTCGCCCCGTTGATTGTAGAGGGGCAAGCTGTAGGACTGCTTGGTTTGGCCAATAAACCGGGAGGCTTCACAGATGCAGATGAGCGAATGGCCTCGGCCTTTGCTGAACTTGCAGCGGTAGCACTGCGTAACAGTCGAACGATGGAATTGCTGGCTGATAGCGAACAGCACTTCCGATCCGTTGCACAAACAGCGAACGATGCCATCATTACCGCCGATAGTAAAGGGAATATTTTCATGTGGAATCGGGCCGCCGAGATCATGTTTGGCTATTCGGCGGATGAAGTGGTTGGTAAACCGCTCACAGTACTCATGCCAAGCGAATTCCACAATCGTCATCAAAGCGGACTGGATCGAGTCACCTCGATGGGAGAGTCGCGAATTATCGGGAAAACCGTTGAGCTAAGGGGGGTTCGAAAAAACTCTGCCGAGTTTCCGCTGGAACTTTCGTTAGCTATGTGGAACAGAGGTCAAGATTCCTTTTTTACGGCCATTATCC
>JABHWQ010000299.1 GCA_018657655.1 Chloroflexota bacterium
CTTTAACGGAATTGTTACAGTCAGCGTTCGCAGTGGCCTGGGGTAATGCTCCTGGTATCGTGGTGATGCTTGGATGCGGAAATGCGCCACAAGAAGAGATCGCATGGATCGGGTATGAATTAACGCGGCGTAACTGCATTGTGATAACCGCAGGATGTGGCGCGGCTGAGATAGCCCGATATCAGAATCCTCAGAACAAGTTCATTTCCCAGGAGTTTGTGTCCAGTGTCGAAGCAAGAGCGTTCGTGAACTGTGGTAGCTGCAGTGCCACTGCGCTAGCCAGCACTTTCTATATGATTATGAATTCAGCCGGTGGTATTTCGCATTATGCATCAATGCCAGAAATTGCTGACGCCAGTTTCAGAAGCGGTATGACCCTGCTTTTATGGGGGGCACTGACAGACCGGATGTATGCTATAGGTGCAGCCTATGCGCGCCTTGGATATAAAGTCGTAGTAGGTCCGGCATCGGGACTGGAATGGAATCGATACGCCATGGGAAACAGGCATGACAGGAGCCGCTGGTGGGTGTATCACTCAGAGGATGGCAGCAAGCGGGAGACCGAACCAGCCCCGGAACATTTCATTGTTCCTGTAGAAACGAAAGAGGAAGCGATCACCATGCTTTCCCGCCTTTTTATGAGCCCATCCGAGTTCAGGGAAAGTCGGGCGACTCATCTGGATACCATGATTGAGCTGTATCAGATTTTCTATGATCAGCTTCCGGACGACTGGAACCTTCTGGTCAGATCTCATCTTGAAATGCCTACTCGACACCGCTTGAAAATGCTCAAGATGTTGAGAGAACAATATGGATGGGAAACTGGACAAGGACGAGTCCAGAAAGCTAAGAACCGTGATGGGGATTTGATGACGCTGGAAGAACTGGCAGCGTGCTATGGCATGGAACTCGGCGTTTTTCATTCCAGATTGCACAGGTTGCTTCCCAGAGCCATCAGAGATATCAGTGAACCTTAGAATCCGAACAGAAAAGCTTAGGGAGGGATAGCAAATGAGTGTAAAATCTCCTTCGTGGATTGCAGAATATCTGAGTAATGATAAGAAAGTTCTTTTAGTAGCCGGTGCGTTATGTGAGCAAATCGATTTTGGCAGCAAAAGCCTGCTTGATTATGCATCCCAACTTGCAGAAACATTTGGCATACCGGTAGCTGCAACAGGCAATACTGTCAGAGGTTTTCGAGAGAGGGGGATCGATACAAGAAAGGCATGGGCGGCTGAAATCATCAATTACATGCAGTGCGACGAGTGGCAAGACCCTGTCATTGATAGCAGGCCGGAAGTCCTGGTTTTTATCGGATATAGTCCGATGCACATGAAAAAGCTTGTTTGTGCGGTTAAGGATGCCCAGACAGTATCGCTCGGAAATGTGTATATTGAGGAAGCCACCTACTCCCTTCCGGATGCACCGCTCTCGAGATGGCAGGAAGAGTTAGCAGAACTGGTTAACACCTCGAGTGTTCCTACATCTTGAGGGGGAAAATGGCGTTTCACTGAAAAGTCTGCAACGCGAGGATCGCACATGATGACAGTGAAAGAGGTGAACGAAACCTTCACTGGGAAAGGGCTTCATATTGTACTGCCATTGCCTGACGACTGGCTGGTGAGAAACCTCGAAATCCTTGAGAAAAAACATCTTCCCGGTGGTGTGGTGGCGCTGCTGAACGTGACTTATGTTAACGATCGAGGAGAGGAGACATCGGAACTCTTTCAGTGTGATACAAAGGTGGATCACAAGTCGAGAAAACAGGTCAGGGAAGTCCCCTCTGATGTTCATCTCAAAGAACATCTTTTACCTATTCGTGAAACATCAGCTTTTCAAAGCGAAACCGAAGCCGGCGGATATCTGCAAGAAGCCGCTTCTCATTTTCTACTGGACAAAGGGTATTCTCCTGTAGAACAATCCGGAGTGGCAGACATCTGTTTTCAGAGCGGAGAGCAGACATTCTTTCTTAATATATCTATACGATGTGATAGCGCTGCATATGAGAACGGAAGAAACCTGATTCAACTTCGACACGATCATGGCAGCGAACATGAATATGGAATTGTAATCCTTGCTTTCCAGGATTCACTGGGTGTATCCTTGATTCAGCAGGAACGATGGATATCGAAACACGAGGAGTATCTTTCGACCCATCACATTGGAGTCTACGCAGTAGACAACTTGAACCCGAATCAAATCTATGCTTTTACTGTATATCCGAAAACGAAGGACTTCAGAAGGTACTTCATGATCACTAGTGGTCAGTGGACTTCGGTACGCGATCGCTATGTTGCCAGTCGAGGCAACAAGGGTTCTCTTTAGGTTTACACCCCAACAGATATGACATTACTTGGATCTAAGACTGAGTCGAATGGCGGGTGGCTATTATTACTATGCCTATCGGTTAGATCGTAACATTCCTTGGTGTGGCATTGTGAACACTGGATTCAGGCAAAGGAGGTACGTATATGCAGACATTAGAGAAAATATCCCAACACATGAAAGATCGATCATCTGAACTGCGCGAATTGAAATCGCAAGGGAAAAAGATCGTCGGCTATTTTCCTTGTGGCTATTTCCCGGATGAGATGGTTTATGCAGCCGGAGCAGTGCCGGTGGCGCTCAACCGAGGTGGTGACCATGAACCTGTGGAAGTTGCTGGCTCCTACATAAGCAGGTGGATATATACATTTGGGCGAGCCTGTATCGGAAA
>JABHWQ010000271.1 GCA_018657655.1 Chloroflexota bacterium
ACTCTTTTTGAGTATCGTAGTATTTAGTTATCCTGCGACCACCGAGCGAAACTTGAGCACACCACTTTCCACTAGCCTTATGACGATAAATAGTTCCTTCACGGTTTCCACGTCTTTTTGCCATGATTGACCTCATCTAAACTACTCACGATAAACATTTCCAAATCTTCAGGTCTAACTCTAACGGTTTTTCCCATTCTCACTACAGGCATTTCTCCCCTTCTCAAAAGAGTGTAAGCAAATGCCTTTGAAGTATTCAATCTTTCAGCAACTTGAACTGCTGTTAGTAATTGGTTTTCTTCGCTCATGTGATTTCCATTCATCTTTTATCTAACCGATAGCCATATTCAAATGGATCCAGTTCTTTGCCTTCAATGATTTCATAAACATTCCAAACAACAAACTCTTCGCCACCATCAAGAACAATTTTTTTGCCATCTTCCATTGCTGCTATTGGAGATTTATACAAACCTTGAAAAGCATGAACAATATTCCTATAACCTTTCCTGGGATAACAACAAAGCAAATAAATCTTATCCATTTTTCCTTCATCCTTTCACTGTAGTAATTTATCCAAATCTTGATAAAAGAATTTCTCCGCATCACAAAAGATCGTCAGCCCCTTCCAGTCAGCTGCTTGGGCCGCATCCGAGAAACCCGCTCGCTCAGCCATCCAGCGGATGATCTTTTGCAGGTGTTCATCCTCGAAGAAGGTCATGATCTGGCATATGCTGAAAGGAAGGTTTTCTCTACCCTTGATGCCCCACCAACGCCCCACCGCTTGAGCATCGATGTCAAAATCTTGCATCTGTTCAACAGTCTTGGACATGTACTTGGATGCATACCAAAATGCCCCCCTGGTTGATCTCAATCGAGTGAGTCGGATCCCCGCTTCCAAGTGATCCTGAGACAATTTCCCGCAGACTTCCCACCACATCCGAAGGAATTCCTGCCTTAGCTCAAAAATATCCTGATCATGAAAGCCCCACAGCAGCACATGAAAATGGGGAAAATACTTCCCTACGTGCTTCCCTGACTTCCTGGACTGGTATTCCAGCTTCCAAATGATCCCTGCTTCAGGATAGCGATAGTGCAAGCGCTGAAAGAACTTCTTGAGATGTTTCTCTTTGAGTGTTTTTCCGTCATAGCGTTCAGAGTAAAACTCATCGGGATAGGTGAGATCTAGCCAAAGCGGTTTTCTCGAAGCCTGTATTTTGGCTAACGTCCTCATCATTCTTCTTCTCGAAGCATTGGAGAAACCAACCACCTTTCCCCGTTTCCCCCCAATCTCTTCAATCTCCCAACTCATCTCCCTTTTTACTTGTACCAGTGATCCATCTTGATAGACAATTAGCTCTCCCTCTCTTTGTCCTGTCTTTAATTCACTTGTTCTATGTTGCCATGGGGTGTAATTTCTGTTTTCAATCCCATAAAACTCGTCTCGTTTTCTGCGAATATGCAACGTAGACAAGCCAGAACTACGCCGCTCCAGTTCGAGCTCACTATCACTAAGCAAGCCGCCTTGATGCAAGCTATCAAGCAGGCCTTCTAACGCCTCGAACTCTTCAAAATAAGAATCATGAACGTTTTGATTGTCGGGTGATGTATAATCTTTGTGCACAGTAATTTCCTGTCGGGTATTTCTGTGTTGACCCTTGAGTTGCCGCTCAAACGTTTCTTTTTTTCTCTCAGGTCTCACCAAAAGCATCCCGGCTGGTGGTCTGCTATCCTTCGTCGCTTCGCCCTTGATGCTTTCAGCCTGCCAGAGGGCGGGAACCTGTCAAGGTGTTCTCGGTGGCCGTGCTCGTCACCTGCGCGCGGCCTACCTGCGCTCCACCTGTGACAGAACCCCTCAGCCCTCTGGCGGCTTTTCGGCATCGACGGTCGGCTCCGAAAGCATCCCACCAGATATCGCCCGGACTGCACCCAAGTACTCATCGGCTCCGATCATCGCCTTTAGTCCCGCAACTGCACAGGTAAAGACAAATGTCGCCCGTTTGTACCCGAAGGCATAGGCATAAGCTTCAAAGACCTTGAATATGACCGGTGTCATTCTCACGCTAACTCGCCTTAGTTTTGCATCTTCCACAATCTCACCTCTTTTCGTTGGGTATTCCGATCCACAATCGCAAACCAAAATCCATAATCCAAAGAACCGGCAAATAAAGCAAATATTTCACCATCCCGGCACCTCAATTTGAGCTTCAAAGACACCACCATTTTGGGGCAATTGGGGCGCCAAGATATCAACATCACAAACCCCACCCGCACAGACCATCGTTCCCCGATCCAGGCACCAGAACGACCGCCCCAGGGTTGGCACGTGTACCACCGTTCCGTCTGGCCAATCATAAGGACATGCCGCCGCCCATCCAATAAACGAGCGCCAAGGTAGCTCACTTTCCATGGCCGAGACACACTTACCTTGACTAATTGAATACTTCCAGCAATTGTGCGTAGTGATCAAATCGAGTGAACCGAATTTCAATTCAGCCCGACCCTGCTCAATTTCCTGTTCGGTGGGTGTCGTATCTGGCCAATAGTTTGTCAGCCTCACAGTCACCACGTATTTGGCGCAATTGGCACACGTGATCGGTTGCATCCCAAAGCCCTGATTAATGGGCTCTACAATCGCCCTGGTCGGTTCTGGCGTGGGTGTAGGCTCTAAAGTTGGTGTCGGCTGGACTGTCGGCACTATCGTCGGTTGTACTGTGGGAGTATTGGGCCCTACACCAACCAGCAGCGAACCTTCACCAGCATTGATCTTCCCCATTTCCTGTTCAACACCTACCCTTACCATCTGATCGAG
>JABHWQ010000469.1 GCA_018657655.1 Chloroflexota bacterium
ACAATCTGGGTTGCACCCCCAGAACTTCGCAAGCCACCGGTGACGGGTGACATTGTGGGCCAGAACGCTGCGGATAAACACCGGAAGTAACTAGACCTTCGATGTCTTTGTTGCTTACTTTCGGGTTGTTATCAAAGCATACCTTGCCAGCCTCTGCAATAATGTCCCGGAAGGTCGCATCGGGCCTCATGCCCCATTTGTTGATACCTGCCGCAACAATCGCTACCCGTTTGGGTTTTGACATAATGTATTCCTCCTTTGCGGTTTGAGGGAATTATTTTAGTATTATTCCCAACTGATAATTATAGCATAATCAGTCTCCGGTGTGTATTCGCTATATGGCGGATTCAGACTTGTTGTTATGATGGCATATCTCGCTCAGACAGCAACCATTACAGGCAGGGGTTTTGCGGCAGGACTCTTTTCCATGCCGTACAAAGAGAGCATGATACTCGTTGAAGATGCTTTCATCATGAGAAAGATTATCCATGAAGAGTGCCTGCAGAGTAGCATAATTGCCGAAATCAGAATTCAATCCTAGACGATCCATAATACGATGTGTATAGGCATCGATAACGAATATGGGTTTTTTGGCAGCATACAAGATGATCGAATCGGCAGTCTCCGGCCCGATGCCGTAAATGGAAAGTAGTTTTTGCCGAAGCTCTATTAAATCGGGGGCAAACAGCCGGTTGAGCGAATCCTGGTGATCTTCCAATCGTTCGGCAAACGCCTTGAGTTTTCGTGCTTTGACGTTGTAATAACCGGAGGGCCGAATGAGTTCAGCTAATTGGTCAACCGGGATTTGGCGCAGGGAGAGAGGATTCAACACTCCTGCTTGTTTCAAGTTTGTAATGGCCTTCTCGACATTAGTCCAGGCCGTCGATTGTGTCAGGATGGCCCCGACGATCATTTCGAAGGGTTCATCGGCGGGCCACCAGTGCTGAGGTCCATAGCGATCGAAAAGGAGTTGGTAAATCCGTTCCAGCTTTCGGTTCAAGGACATTCTATGATTGGTCCAATTTCGCTACCCATTCAGGGTAAAGAGCACCAGAGATTGAATCTTTGGGTAAGTATGGTTTGATATCCAGCACCGGCGTGCCGTCAATCGCATCGAGGCCCACTACTCGGAGCTGATTACGTTTGCTCTCCAACAGTTTTACAACGGTCATGCCAATGGAATTTGGACGATGCGGTGCCCTGGTGGCGAATAACCCGGTGAGAGGCAGGTCTTCTCTGCCTTGCGGATGCACCTTTACCGGGAATTTGCCTGTAGACTGGTGCATCCAGAACAACACGAAAATATGGGAAAAGTCCTCCAATCCATCCATCAAATCAGTTAGCTCAGGATCGATGATTAGCACGGACTCAACTTGGCTCCATCCGTGCCGCATTTTTTCCTTAATCGAATTGCTAACTTGCCCGATGGGTTTAAAGGAAATACCGGCAGGGTCATTCATATCTTAAATATCTCTACCCACTGCTTGAGCGATAGGCTTGAGCTCAGCCATCAACTTTTCGAAATTCTTTAAATTGAGTGACTGCAAACCATCGACAAGAGCCTCTTCAGGCTTGGGGTGTACCTCTATAAGAATCCCGTCGGCCCCGGCTGCAATAGCCGCTTTGGCCAGGCTCGGGACATATTCGAAGTGCCCGGCAGCATGGCTGGGATCAACAATGACCGGGAGGTGGCTGAATCGCTTGATAACCGATATGGAGCTGATATCCATAGCGAACCGGGTGCTGTCTTCAAACGTCCGGATACCACGCTCACATAGCATCACCTTTTTGTTGCCTTCGGCCATGAGGTAGTCGGCTGCAGTCAACCATTCGGTGACAGTAGCGGAAAGTCCTCGTTTTAGTAGAATTGGATGTCTTAACTTGGCCAGTTCTTTTAGAAGTGAAAAATTCTGCATGTTTCGAGCGCCGACTTGCAGAATATCGACGTGTTTAACCAGTAGTTCTATATTGTGAGTATCGACTACTTCGGTAACAACGGGCATGCCGTAATCTGCTTTTACTTTGGCCAACAATTTGACTCCCTCTGCCTCTAATCCCTGGAAGGCGAAGGGAGACGTTCTAGGCTTGAAAGCACCGCC
>JABHWQ010000240.1 GCA_018657655.1 Chloroflexota bacterium
CAGCAGGACGCCATGATAATCAATGAATACCACTGCCAGGTCTCCCATTACGCCCATCAGCGGTGTGAAGATTGTCGCACCGATGATGCCCCCAATGACCTCCCCGACCATCACACGCACCAGGGTTGAAAGCGCGCTGAACTCGCCCGCTGTTGGCCGGGCTTTTTCATACAGTTTTCCAAGCAGCCATCCCAAGACGATGAAGATCAAACCACTGGCAGCCCCGATGCCAATCACTTTGAGCGTGCTGGTGCTGGACAGCGCTTCCCTGCGGAAGGGGCGTGATTGGTCCACCACCTGATACATACTGACGCCGAACCACAACCCAAGAAATGAGTCGCACAAGAGCCAGATTTTGCCTTTAGACATTCTGGCCGCTTTCCACTAATTCCTTTACTCTGCCAACCTGACCGTTCTCCAATCGCACTTTAATGCCGTGCGGATGCGTGGTCGATTTTGTCAGAATATCTTTGACAACTCCATCCGTAAGCTTTCCTGTTCTCTGATCGGCTTTCAGCACGATCCGAACTCGATAACCTTTTTTGATTGCGCTGCGCGGCACGCTGCTCATACTGAGTTTTCTTTCATCATGTCCACAAAGTCAGGATGACTCCCATCACCAATAGACCTGCTAAATACATGCCTGAATTGATGGCCCAGAGTTGAATCGAACGACCCTCAAAGGCATGGTTGACGCCAAAAGAGAAGCCCGTAAACCCTAACCACAAGATCAGACCGAGCAATAAGCCCTCATCAACTGCTGTAATTCCGACCCAGGCAATTGCATTCGCCAACACAAACGCCATTAGAAACGAGTTAATGATCGCGATTACATAGGGCTGCCACGTTTGTCCACCCTCGATGTCTTCCATTGTAAACCCCAACTCTTTCATCCAGCGTTTCCCAAAAAGCGGGCCATACCACAATCCGCCGATGAACATATTGGCAATCATGGATACCCCAACAGCCAACCAATTCAGATCAAATGTAATCATTATCTTTCTCCTTTATCTTATACTTAAATGTTCGACCCCGTTCGATCAATTATATCCTCTCAATAGACTCTGCATCACGCCCTTGGCGTGTTGGCAATCCATTATGGGAAAAGACCTTCTGAGTTTGATTATCGCACATAATGGCTAACAACAAATTGAAATACACCAGGAGGGAGTGGATAATCAGTGATGGTAAGGTCAAAAAATTACTCTTGATGGCGGGGCGTCGCTGAGGATCGCGCACCATGCTCTAGCCGCCGTCCTCGGCGGCGGGGACGCCGCCTGGATCAATCAATATGCAACACATCTCAATGCAAGATGCACTAGACACGCTATATCCACTACCTGAGCGAGAAAATGTTGCAATGTGCTGATCACATGTTATTATTAAGATAAATAAGATACATAATATCATATTATACATCATGACTATGCATCGCACCCTGAATGAAAGGAGTTTCTATGAGTACACAGAATGTTGTCAGCCGCTGGTTGGATGCCTTTAAGTCAAAAGATTTGGAAAGTGTCGAACAGCTTTTGGCAGAAGATCTGGTTGTCAAAGCCACCAATCTTCCCAACCCTTTGACGAAGCCACAATGGCTGGGATTCATTAAAACATTAATGAACGCCTTCCCGGACATCCAGTTTAATTGGCGCACCGAATGTGTTGAAAACGGCAGCGCTGATCTTGTATATCAATTAACGGGCACCCATACCGCTAAGCTGGCGCTCTCAGGTATGGGCATGAAAGATTTTGAGCCTACTAAGAAGTCTTTTTCACTGCCTGAGGATACCTATTCTATGACCTTGGTAGGAGACAAAATCTCCAGGATTGATATTGATCCTAAAGCTGGCGCTGGCCTGGGGGGTATCCTTGTACAGTTAGGTCTTTCGTAGATCCAAATAAGAGTAGGGATGCTGATCCGATCAATGTAAACTATTCGCAGCAGGCAGTCTGGTTTTGCTGGAAGATCAATAAACATGAAGCCCCCCGAATCTCATAAAACAGAGAGGAAGGGAGGGGGATGAGAAAACCAGAAAAGAGAAATAGCCAAACGAAGGTAGTAGAGCGGAGCCGGGATGTCCCGGCTCCGCTTTCCAGTATCATTTTGACTTCCGGCCTTTTGCTACCAATACAGCGGCAGTACACACCTCCCAATTGACCCGATGCGCTATAATGAGTTTATAAGGTTTAGTCCGGCTACCGTTCTCTGGAAGCAATTGTAGGCCCAACTTCTGTGAGCCGCGTGGTTGCTTTTCCCCTGACAATCTCCATTTCAGACCCTAAAAAGGAGGAAATTGTAATGACCATCCAGCAGGAAACCCAACTGGCTGCTTCAGGAAGTCAGCTCCTAACGCCGCAAGAGCAGGCCAGATGTAAGCAAGTCGCCGCCCGCCGCCAGGCTCCGCACAGCCAGCGCGCGCTGGCCCTCCTGGCCTTGAATGACAACTGCACCCAGGTGCAGGCCTCTGAGCGGGCTGATCTGACAAAGTGGCAGGTGAAATACTGTGTTGGCAGGTTTCGAAAACTGCGCTTGAGTATTTTTCCCGCTGTGCTGCTGGCGGAACCGGCTGCAGAGCTTGAGGATGAGCCTCAATCATTAGCCCAAAAGGCGGATACCGCCGGGGACGCGTCAAAAACTGCGAAAACTAAAAAAAGAAAGAAAGCCGAAAAGAAAACAAAGCAGACCGAAAAGAAACCCAAAAAGAAAACCAAAGATAAAAAAGATAAAAAGAAAAAGAAGAAGAAAAACGCAAAGAAGACCGGCAAGGATAAACTAAACAAGAAGTAACTCAGATTTTTCGAGGGTTTAAAATCATGAAAAGAAATCAATGCATGATCGCCATCATTTTGCTTGGCAGTGTATTGCTTGGCGGCTGCGGTGAGGTGTACAACGAATACTATATCAGCAACCACAGCGCTGAAAGCCTGGCGATCAGCCTTACCCCATTCTATATCGAGAACACCGATCTTTCATACGGCCCATTGATCGAAGATATCCGTGTAAGTGAACGCTCCGCCCTGCAGCAGCCCGTGGATTACGATCAGGTAGGGGAAAGCCTGCATTTTAGCCTGCCCTCCAAATCCTCGCTTTACCTGGGGTTCAGCAGCGGCGGCAACGAGCTGTTCTCACAATTAGAGATCAGCTCCGAGAGCCTGCAGGTCGTCATGGATCGGGACGATTACCGCGAATACTTTGAAGTCTACGACAGATTGGTGGGCGCTGTAGTGCAGGTTTACAACGTCAGATAACCTGCTGCTGCCCCAAAACGAAATATCATTCCCTAGGGATTACGGCTCTTTGCAATCGTAAATAAACTGAAAAAGCGATATTACAGGGATTTATGATCACTTTGGTTTATTTATTTACGCAGAACTATGTAGTTTTGAATGCCAGCGCCGAGGGCGTCTGGCAGCCAACAATCGCTGGAGCCTCGTGAATGAGTTCGTCATTCATGAGGGCTTCCACCATAAACAGCGCAAAGTCTGTTCGGCGTGTCTTGTTGCTCTCAAGGATGGGGTCGCCCACGTGCCGGCTCCATACTGGCAGGCCCTGGCTCTCGCCCTCCTCAAGATCGCTGCCCCGCACGACCGTCCAGCGCGTATCGCTGGCAAATATCCGCCGGCAGGCTTCCACCTGGTCGTCAATATCGACAAGACGGCTGATCCGCCCGATCCAACCGAAGACCTTCTCAAACCTGATGAAAGATCTCGAATACACATCTTGGCCGTCCATCGTAATATGCCAGCCGCAGGAGAAAATCAGGCGCGCGTCCGGGCGAGCGTAGTCCATCACCGCCTGCGCTGTTCCCGACGAGTAATTGTGAACCCCCCACGGCACCAGCACAGTCAGCACCCCGTCGCAGCCTGCTACTGCCTTTTCAATCAAC
>JABHWQ010000367.1 GCA_018657655.1 Chloroflexota bacterium
TACAGGCTGCGTTGCAGCGCCTGAACTGAAGTTGATGATACTGCCACTCCTCTGTTCGGTCATCACTCTCCCGGCTGCACGGGAACAAAGGTAGGCACTCTTGAGATTAAGGCGGATAATCTCATCCCAGATATCCTCGTTCAAATCGAGCATGGGAATGAAACGATGCTCCCCCGATCCGCCAGCGCAGTTTACCAGCACATCGATACGTCCGAAAGCCTCCAGAGTCTTCTGCACCATCTGAGATACTTGGCTGCTGCTGGTCACATCTGCGGGCACCGCCATTGCCTTGCCACCCGAATTCTCGATCTCGTGCGCGCATTCATCGAGCCGATCAACAGATCTGGCAACAAGAACAACAGATGCCCCAGCCGCAACAAATCCGTTAGCTAGTCCTTTGCCTATACCCTGGCTACTCCCAGTGATAATTGCAACCTTTCCGGAAAGAGATAAATCAGGAACACTCATGTTTCCTCACTCCTTCTGTGTGGGCTCTCCTATAAGGTAGAAAGCCTTTCATCCACCAAAAAGAACTCGATTTTGCTTCTATCTAAAAAGGTCTCTTCGTCATCTATGATCACGTCACCGGCCTCCGTCTCCCACACACTGATAGTGGACTGAAAAGCTTCCATGTCCTCATACCAGAGTTCAGTGATACAATCAAAGTCAGGTTCCGTGATACCGTCAGACACAACGAAGTTGCGTACGTACTTGATGACTCCAGTCGAATGCTTCAATATCAACGGAGCATGAACCTTTTCATAATGCTCAATAAACTCTTCCCATGAAATGCCGGGTTTTCTTTTCAGAAGCGCGACTGCCTTTACCATATTCACCAAACCTCAGATATCCGAGACCCTCTCGTCAACCATGAATGAGATCGTCTTGCTATTATCCATAAATTTGTTTTCATCGTCACGGATGACCTGGCCGGCATCCGATTGAGCCCACTCGGCAACTTTCATGGCATCTTCGATGCTATCGAACCAGAACTCGCTCATGCAATCGAAATCCGGTCCTTCCACATCGGGCACATCCACAACATGGTTGCGTACGTATTTCTTGATCATGGGCAGATGCTTCAAGGCCAGCGGAGCATGCGTTTCTTCGTAATGCCTGGCAAATTCCTCGCGTGAAACACCCTCTTTTCGCTTGAGAAATGCTACCGTCTTGATCATTTAATCGCCTCCTTTTATCTTTGGTGACCGATTGTCTATCTGTACTATTTTGGCTCGATTTGCCCCAGCATCATACCAAAGCCACAGGTTTCGAAGGAATTCAGTACATATTCTTTGTATCTGTCGAACATACCCTCCAAATACTGGTCTATCTCTTCCCGAGTGTAGTCAATGGGTACTAAAACGTTGACACCCACTTTCTCAGCCCTGTCCCGAGCTTCATCCGCATCATCTACACCGAACACCACCGCGATGATCCCTTCACCGTTCTGTTCAAGATGCTGTTCCAGGAAACTATCACGTCCAGGCATGGGTGAGCATAACTCAATGCCTGCATCCCAGCTAATAGATACGTCCAATCCAAGTGGCTCACCGGTACCACCGGCATCATGAAAAGTTGCTCCCAGCATTTTTGAATAGAGCTCCTTTCCTTTCTTCAGGTCCTTGACTGCAACTACGATTCTATTTACTCCCAGCGGTCTCATCTTTTTCTCCTGTTGAAAATCAGGAACACTCAATCAACCTTGATTCTTGAGATGTGGAACTTTCCGGTAGTTTTGGCAATCACTTGCCCATCATTGGTTACTTCCGCCTTCAGTGTCCCGATTCTCTTGGTCTTGTTAACTACCCTGGCATCGCAAACAAGGGTACCTGAAATGGCCGGTTTGAGATATGTAATCTTGACCTCTACAGTCATGCATATCTCATCTTCGTCCAATGTAGACCAGATAGCAGCACCCATGGCTACATCCGCGAGTGAGTAGATAACTCCGCCATGAGCGGTTTCGTAGTTGTTCAGCAGCCTCTCGTCTAATTCCATAGTTGCCTGAGCAGTGCCATCTTTATGCACGGGATAGCTCAACCCCAGCAGTTTGGTAAAGGGACTATAATCTTTTGGTTTGGGAAATTCCTTTGGCATTGTGCTTACCTTTCAGCCTTAAATCAGTATCTTAAAGAGGGTGCCCATCAACAACAGCCCACAGTACTTCAGAAAGCATGAAAACCCGATAATCGCTTTGCTCTGCGAGAGCTTTTCTGAGAAACAGAGTACAACCGGAGCACGGCGTAATGATCGTCTTGTGTTTGATGGTAGGGACGAGCGATTCGATTTGTTCAGCATTCATGCAGCACAAGCTGCTATCGAGATGATTTAACTCAAGCCCTTCAATCCGATTTAAGGCTGCTAGTACCGAGTCTAAATCAGGGGTAATGTTGAGAGCTTTTCGATAGCGGTGGCAACCGGAATAGTAATCAGCCTTCAGCTCAAGTTTGCCTCCCTTGAACAGCTGGGCCAGCAATGTTGGATGCCACATGATCTGCTCAGAAATGTCACCCCCGGTCCGCTGAAAAATCATCTCGCAGCCAGCGCAATACGCCAGAATTTTACTTGCGCCCGCCTGCCTGACTTGTTTCAGATTCTCCTCGAAGAACTCACGGGCCAGGTCATCCGCTTGAGAGAGGTCTCCCTCGTGCTTTTCGTCGATTGCGTGCAGGAAAAAGGGATCACCGCAACAGTATTCCTTCGGAAGCAGGGTATAATCTACTTCATAATACTCCAGCAATTTGGCGAAGGCCTTCATATCCTGAGGTTCCAGGTAAGGATTAAAACAGCTGGTTATCAGTGCATACTCAGCCTTCCCACCCGCTCGAAAACCGAGTTCCTGTTGCAGAAGTTGATTTCTAGCCTCGATTTGCGATGCACCCTGTGCGACTCCACCCTCCCGAATCTTGGTGATCATATTTTCGTTCTGCATCACTTCCTCCAGCCTTTATTTGTACCAATGTGACTGATCGCACTACCTGGCTAAGGCCGGTATATTTTCACATGACGTATCTTCTCATCTTGAATATCGTAGAACACGCTGTTAATTGCCGTGAAAGACTGCCCCGCTTTGAGCGTCTTATCCTTACCTAAGAAATGAGGCGCGTCCTTCTCCGCCTCGAAGGTGATCTCCAACTCAGCAGCAATTCGATCAGATCCGATAAGGAGGCTGCGCGGTTTCATAATCTCTTTCAATCCGTCATGAAGTTTCACGAAATAGTTCAGGACTGCTTCCTTCCCGACATATTTTCCTCCGGGAAATTCAAAAACAATGTCATCCGTATAATAGGTGTCAACGGTCTTTTCGTAATCACCACTGCTATAAAGCTCAAAGTAGGCGTTCATAGCCTCTTCAGCAACAGATTTCTTCACTGTCCTTGCACCGACTAGATCAGGATTCCTCGCCACCATAGCTTTTGTTTTGAAAGATAGTACCGCTTTTCCATTCTGATTTGTCATCACAATCAAAAAGCGTAGAATACCTCGATCATATTTACTCCGTGAACCTCGTCGTTCTATACATTCACCAACAATAGAAAGGACATCGCCCGGCCGGACCGGATTGGGGAACTCTACATCTTGCCATCCCAAAGCCCCCATCCAGGCTACCGGAGGATCCCAGTAAGTAGTGAAAGAATGGCATACTGCTATCGTATAGGTGGAAGGAGCAGTTATACCGCCGTAAATCGACTTCGCGGCTGCTTCCTCATCGATGTGAAAAGGCTGGGGATCCCATTTCTTGGCAAATTCAATTATTTCTTCTTTGGTCACTGAATAGGAGCCAAATATCTCCTTATGGTGCAGTTCTATATCCTCAAAATAGCGCATCTGTTGAATATGAATCCTTTTTTTGTCTTTGATTTAGAGATAGTCGTTCGCTACGCGAATTCTCACCTGGTTCGCTTGGCCACCATGATCTTGATACGGTAGGTAGAAACCAGCTCATCGTTTTGGTTGGTGACTCGAACAACATAATGGATTATACCCCGATCCGGTTTAGTTTTGGAGCTTCTCTTCTGGGTAACCATCGACATAAGTGTAATACGATCCCCCGGCCTCATAGGATTGGGGAATTCCATATCCGTCATGCCGAGGGCTCCAAGAGCTGCTATTTTAGGTTCGATGGTATTCCCAAGCAAGCTGGCCACCGCCACGATATAGGCGGACGGGGCAGTCAAGCCGCCATAGATAGACGCTTTGGCCGCTTCCTCATCTACATGGAAAGGCTGTGGATCCCATTTTTTTGAGTATTCAACAAGCTCTGTTTTATCAACACTGTAGGTATCTGAGATGGCCTTCTCGCCAACTTCATAGTCTTCATAGTATCGCAATTGCATTTCATGTCCTCAAGGTAAGTCTTGCTTCATTTATCTCAGGCTTTTTCGATCTGAACCAGACCGGTATTGGAAGGTAAGGCGCCACCAGGAGAGGGCCGGTCCAGAGACAGCACATTGGCACAGCCTCCTCTGTCGATTCCATTTTCATCCGGATCGTACCAGGCACCCTGCGGAA
>JABHWQ010000354.1 GCA_018657655.1 Chloroflexota bacterium
CCTAAATCAACTCTATTGAGCCCTTCTCCTTTAGCTGCTTCCCTTCGTTCCCTGGCTTAGCTGTGATATACTCTATCCAACGCTGGACTTGAGCTATGAAACACGTCTGTTTTTCCGCAAAGCTAAGCCAAAACTCGCATCAGGGCTATCCGGCCAAAAACGGCGGATCGTATCCATGTTTGGACGATTTTAGTCCCGAAATCGTATTGGGCTGGCCGGAATATAAGTACGAAGTTGCATCAGATCGCTTTGTTGCCCGCTACTACGATGCCACCATCGGTAGATTCATTAGTCCTGACAGTATTGTGCCCAGTCCATTTAATCCTCAGTCGCTGAATCGATATAGCTATTGTCTGAATAATCCGTTGAAGTATATTGATCCATTTGGGCATCAACCTGAATTAGCGTTTTTGTATCTTACTCCTGCTGATCTAGCATATATGATCCTCAAAGCTATATACGAAGGTGACTACAGAACGTATCATAATCTAACAGTCACAGTCTATACATCTAATACGGACTACACGTGGGAAGAAATACAGGCGCTGGGATATGATTACTACATCAATGAGGATGGAACTAAGTCATACATCTCTCGTACAGAAGTTCCTGTTGGTGCCGTTGCCGAGTTTCTTGGTAAAAAGGTGGTCCAGGAAATTGGAAAGAAGGTGATTAGTAAATGGTTTGGCAATGCTGTTGAACTTATTCTCATGAAAGGTGATGCACCTAACCCTCCTTATGAAGTCCAAGAGCATATAGAATTATTGGGGGAATTGCATGACACTGATTGGGTAAAGAACTGGAAGTATACACCAGGTGCTGTTTTTCCAGAAGGCGATCATAATCCTACTCATGTGGGTTACACTGGCAATTCAGAGTCTTACGAATGGTTCATTAGGCATGACACAGGTTTGATTACGTGGACAACATACTCAAGCACCGGAGGCTATCAATCTGGAAGTTGCGAGATCGATCCTACATTACCACATTGGGCATCTGTAGACGGAGAATGGGTGAATATCGGAGGTGCCTTGTAGAGGAATAACATGTCCATTGCTTGTGTCCTATCATCAGTCACTAGTCGATCAGTCTAAATTAAGTGAGTTCTATCAATGTGTACAGAGTAATGGGGTCAAAATAGCTGGAGCTTTAGCTAAAGGAGCAAAGTGAAGAAGCTAATAATTCCATTTATGACACTTCTTATGGTAGTGTTTCTTGGTGGGGCCATGGCATGCGGGAATAACGAAAGTGAGAATGGGAATAAGTTGGTCGTCTTTCCCGACCACAACCTAGAGAGTGCAATTCGTTCTGAAATTATGAAATCAACGGGAGATATTTGTCAGTCTGACGTTGAGGACATGACCTATCTCGATGCCAGCGACAACGGGATAAATGATCTCACGGGTTTGGATTATTGCACCAACCTCACATGGATTGATATCAGTTCAAATGACATTGTAGATTTGTCGCCGCTGGCTAATCTTCCTAATGTGACTACATTATGGCTTGCAGGATGCGATATTGACAATATATCTGCCCTGTCCAACCTCCGTAGTCTGACCGTATTAGGCCTTCCACACAACGAGATCGCGGAGATATCTCCTCTATCCAACTTAACCAGTCTAGATACACTTTGGCTCGGATATAACGAAGTTCATGACATCTCACCACTTGCAGACTTGGTAAATCTTACTGATCTTGACTTGAGTTGGAATAAAGTCATCGACATATTACCACTATCCGAACTCGTCAGCCTAGAAAAACTCGATCTCACAGGGAATATGGTACATGACGTGTCCCCACTTTCTAATCATTCAAAGCTGACTATACTCAATCTGGTTTTTAACAGGCTCACTGATATCTCATCCTTGTCCAGCCTCAATAACATAACTACACTTAATCTTGGAAGGAATGGTATTAGCGATATCAAGCCTCTGTCAGATCTCAGTAATCTGGTAGAACTAGGCTTGGTGGACAACTATATAACCGATATCATTCCCCTTGTTGATAACGCTGGATTGGCCATGAACACACAGATGTGTTCACCACCCAATCCTCCAAGTGCTCATGACTTGGTTAATGCGAACACATCTTCACCAACTTCGACGATTACTAACGCTGCAGTTATTATCCCTGATCCTGGCCTTGAGAAAGTGATCCGTCAGTACTTAAATAAGGCGTCAGGAGACCTTTATCAGTCTGATCTTGCTTCCTTGATTTTGCTTCAGTCTACTGATAGGCACATAGCTGATATTTCGGGATTGGAGTATTGCATCAACTTGTCCGGCCTCTGGTTGGGAGGCAACGAGATTATCGATATTGCTCCGCTATCAAATCTCTATGTACTTGAGCAGCTTGATCTTTCAAACAACAGTATTACCGACATCTCACCACTTTCAGGTCTCACTAAGCTATCAACGATTCATCTTGACGAAAACCAGATACAAGAAATATTTCCTTTGGTACTGAACCGAAGTTTACAAGGTGAAAACACCTATATAGATTTGACGGGGAATCCTTTGAGCTTTACATCAAACAGCTGTTACATCCCTCAGCTTCGAGAAAGAGGAGTGAACTTAGAAGGGGGAGGGAAGCC
The DNA here is from genome assembly GCA_018657655.1 of Chloroflexota bacterium. GTDB lineage: Bacteria > Chloroflexota > Dehalococcoidia > SZUA-161 > SpSt-899 > JABMQN01. The sequence goes on from JABHWQ010000354.1 coordinate 2,597, forward strand.
TCATATTGGGCTGGGAGGTAATCCGTTAAATGAAGTATCGATTAATGACTGTATTCCACAACTCGTGACCAGGGGTGTCGATGTCAGATATTAAGATTCTCTCATCCAAGGACTGTTACTTGGAAAGGCACGCCTACAAGGTCATATCATTTAATTTAATTTTGCCCCACAATTGGCGCATATGTCCCACGCATTATCAATATCATTACCACAGTTAGCGCAATAATAGCCATCGGCTTCACTCAGGTTGCTAGATTGAGTTTTTGGCCTTTTCATTCCTTGTAGGCCTACTGGTTTTGGCTTTTGTCCACTATACGTTGCGTTTCCAAAAGCTAGGATTGGCAGAAAAACAAAAGGGACAAAAAACAGTCCCAATGCGAAACCAGCCCCCTTGCTAAACCGTTTAGCCATACCTGATGCGATAAGGGCCATCACAAATAGATCAACCCACGGTATAAACCATAGTATGGTCCACCAACCTGATCTTTCAGAAACCTTGAGTGTCACATATATGTTGTAGATCGGTATAATCGCAGCCCATTCCGGTCGCCCGGCCTTTCTAAATATGAACCACAAAGACACTATTATTATCAATAGTGGTATGGCATAAATTACTATTAAGCCTATATCCAAATCTGTCTCCCTTTACTTGACCTATATCTCAAGTGGGATCGTTCTTTCGGAAGTTTCCCTTTCTGCAATATAACATTAGGAGTAGGATAGGTACAACCCATTTCTTATAATCTCCAAGCGGGGTGGTTCAACAGGGCACCCCGCTTTCGTTCCCCCGTGCCTGAAAGATTTCCACTACGGCGGAATGAGGGAAGGCACGGGGAACTTCAATCACCTCAATCAGTAGACTAAAACCGTTCCGTAAATGGGCGTAAATGGGCGTAAATAACCGTAAATGCCTGTTGTCTTTCCTCAGCCAGGTTATGGGTAAGTGGGGATTTTGTATTGTTCCGGGCAGAGAATGTTAGTATATGGAATTACGCGGCGTTTTTGGTAATTCCACATATATACCGGGGAACTTCATAAAAGCGCGCAAATAACCGTTAATCGCCGCAAATGCACATCAATTCCGATTCATGCTAAGCAATGATGTGCGTAAATCTGCGCAAGTGCGTGCGAATCCACACAAATCCACTATGTTGACGATGGTTAAAACAAGGTGCGCAAATGCAAGCAAACAAACACAAAAATTTGCGCAAACTCACACAAATATACGCAAATCCACGCAAATGAACGTAAAGCGCCGCAAATGCCGGTTCTCTTTCCGGTTCCATCAGGCAATATCCCCGGAAAAAGGGGGCCTACTTGCGCCGCTTTTTTGCGGATGGTGCTGCCACACCACAGCAACGTTTGTACTTTTCGCCGCTGCCGCAGGGACAGGGTACACCGCGAGGCGTCCCCGGAAACTTATTGCCCTCTGAACCCTGGTCGGAAGTTTCGGCGGGTCCAGGGTTGGCCTGCGCCGAGGCGATTTCCTTCTTGTTCTCAGCTAACCGGCTTTCTGACTCTCGTTTTATCTTGGTCTGCACCTGGGAACGCATCTCTTGAGCCCTTGCCAACTTCTCATCAATCGCCTTTCTGAGCCAGTCACTCACGCTTAAAAAATGAAGGAGATCGGCTTCATCCTTTATTTGCCGGTACAACTCATCCGAAATCCGTACCCCAATCACTCTGGTATTTCGGCCTTTAACCATGGCGGATTCATCCCTTAATCATAGTGTTAACACTATAATACCACAGAGTAAGCACGTTTTACACCGTTTTGTTAACACTACAAACCGTAGCTAAACCGATGGTATTTTCAGACCCCCTGTCAGTACGTTCGGGGGTCTACATTAGCCAACTCCGGTGCGGGAGTTCCGGAAAAGGGACAGATGCCAGGGGGAATGATCTTTAATCCTTCCCCCTGTGGGGGGATAGTCTGCTACCGCTCAGCAAAGAAGCCATCAAGGAACGTTTCACTTTCATGAATCCTTGACGCCTTGGGTTGAGTGCTGGACAGGGGAGATTAGTTGGCTTTGTAGGTTTCGCGGGTCTTGACGTCCCGAATCATGACATCGAGGAAGTTGATGATGCGTTCCTTATCTTCTAAAGGGAGCTCTTCCAGATTCTTTAAGCGAGTGATCATTGCCTGGTCCTTGAGACTATCGGGGACATCATGCTCGTTGACGAGTGAATCGAGAGTCACACCGAAAGCTACGGCAAACTTCCTGGCCACCTCAACGGAGGGGATGGTGTAACCCAGTTCATAGCGTCCGACGATCTTCCCGGACGTTCCGATCTTCTTGCCCAATTCTGGCTGAGACCATCCCCGATCCTTCCTTAGTTCCTGAATTCGTTTGGCAAAAACGGATAAAACCTTTTCCTGTTTCTCCATAGTTTGTTCTGTCATTCGTTTCCTCTGTTGTGTAGGTCCAAATTACCCCATAAAAAGGTATCCGTCAAGAGGATTAAGGGTTGACAATATGGGAATATATTGGTAGAAATATACCCATATAGGTACTTATTAAGTTCCCTCAAAAACGGAGGTGAAAATGCCCCGAATCGCCGCTGCGGAGCTGGAATCCCTTAAAAAGGACATCGACCTTGCTGCCCTGGTCCGGGCCAAGGGAGTGGAACTGAAACCTCACGGCAAGGACCTGCTTGGGCTGTGCCCCTTCCACGATGATAAAGAACCCTCTCTAGTCGTCACCCCATCGAAGACCCTCTGGCACTGCCTGGGAGCCTGCCAAACCGGTGGCGACGTGATCCAGTGGGTTCAACAGGCCGAGGGGATCAGCTTCCGGCATGCGGTGGAACTGCTGCGGGACGGACAAGCGTCGAGGATCATAACTTCGGGAAAGGTCGCCAACCATTCACCAATCTCCCGGTTGCCCGCGCCGGTGGAACTCACTGCCGATGA
>JABHWQ010000394.1 GCA_018657655.1 Chloroflexota bacterium
CACCCCCTCAATGGTCCCGCCAAGCACTAATGCACTATTTGTCACTATTGATTCTCTCCCGCAGCCTTTATCCTCTCTTTTCCGCACTCATAACCGCGATTGAAAGCATTGGTATTCAATTCCTCAGTTCCCTTGGGAACCGAATCGAGTACGGCCTTCTTCATAGCTTCCACTGAAGTTACATCAGAAACAGCTGTAAGGAAACCAATCATAACGATATTGGCCACTGCACTTCGTCCAAGCTCTTGTGCTATTCGTGTAGCTGGAACTTTCAGTATCCTGTTTTCCTGGGATTTGTCCGGTACTACCAGATCTTCATCGATGATCAACTGGACTTCTTCCCCCATCTGTGAAGCATACTTGGTGTATGCTTCCTGTGACATTGCTACCACAACGACCGGATTAGTCACATACGGATATGCGGCAGGCTCATCAGTAATTACCAATTGAGCACTGCATGAGCCTCCACGAGCTTCGGGGCCGTAGGCTTGAGTAAACGTAGCGTTTTTTCCGTCGAAGATCGAAGCAGCTTTTCCTACGATTAAACCCGCCAGTACGATGCCCTGACCACCGAAACCGCTTAACCTTATTTCCTTCCGACTCATTGGCTACTCCAAATTGATATTGTTTTACACCTGTTACCAATCGAGTGCTAGTGTTATGTCAACTCTGGTCTGACGCATTGTAAGTCTAGTGAGTCCGGCTAGGACGATCGAAGAATCTCCCCGATTGATAGTGAGGTTCTTCGCTTCGCTCAGAATGACATTTCATGCGTGACATGACACTAGTATCTAGTCCACGGGAATGGCGCGAGCAAGAATATCTTCGCTTTCTCTCAATCTTGCCTCAATAATGCCGAGCCTCTCTCTAGCATCATGGTATCCGGCGTTTTCCTTAAGGTCGCCTTCCTCTCTAGCCAAGGCGACTTCCGCAATGACCCTTTCTTTATCAGCCAGCAGACCTTTCATGTCGGCCTCAATCTGTAGGCGACCATCAGCTGAAAGCTGGATTTTCTGACGCGTAGGAGCCGAAGTTTGTTGCTTGAATATTGGCGCCTTTTTCTTAACCAAGTTGGCTGCCAGATTGATCCGAATCCATCCCATTTTCTTTGAGAATTCGAAGAATTGGTCTAGCACCTCTATCCGTTTTTTGCGATCCTTGGCCTTCTTGACCTCCATCACGCACTCTTTTACTTCACTTGCGTTGATGGCGAACAACGGGCATTGTTTTCCGCACAATGTGGAAAAACGTGCAAGTTCTGTCCTGGCACCTACAGGAGCAGAAGGTCCATCCAAGAATTCCTCGATGGCTTTTCCCAGAGGAATACTACCGTCCGCCATTCCATACCCTCCATTGCTTGTTTATTGTATTAAAGAAATGTCCACAATCGATTGCGATGTCTACCAGTTTTTCTACATTAAAACCTTCAGTGTTCAAATCAGTATTAAATGAGATAATAAAGCACGGCAGCTAGATACTCTACTCAAAACCTAGGTTCTGGTTGTTTCTGTCTGAGGTTTTGACTCAGGAGGGAATGCCTTATCGAGAATATCGGCCTGAAGATCAGAAAACGTAGCGCGGTCAATATCTACGAACTTGCCCACATTTATGGGGCCGTTCAATTCAATTCCCACATCACGGGGATCAGCTCCATGATTTATTATGCTGTTATCTCGATAGTAGTTCATTTGCGTGAGACCGGTAGCCTGACGATTCTTTCGACCGTATTGAGTTGGACACGGGGCAATCGCCTCCACAAACGAAAATCCTTTCTTATGAATTGCTTCGATGATCGATTTTTCCAGCCGACGCACATGCATAGCTGTCCAGCGGGAAACGTATACAGCCCCGGCCGCAGCAATCAGATATGGGATATTAAATGGAATCTCGTAATTCCCATACGGAGTTGTGCTGGTGCGAGCGTTTAAAGGTGTGGTAGGAGCCGCCTGCCCTCCGGTCATTCCGTAGGTAAAATTGTTTACACAAATGATAGTCATATCCATATTACGGCGCGCAGCATGAATGAGATGATTTCCGCCAATAGAAGAGAGGTCTCCGTCACCGCTAAACACAATTACTTTTAGTTCAGGATTCGCCAACTTTAATCCGGTTGCAAACGGTATCGCCCGGCCGTGAGTGGTATGGAAAGAATCCAGTTTGACATACCCTGCTGTTCGGCCGGTACAACCGATTCCAGAAACAACTGCTACCTTATCTAGTGGTAGCTCGCTTTTAATTAGAGCACTCAGAAAACTGCGCAAAACAGAGCCAAGCCCGCAACCTGGGCACCATATATGCGGAATACGATCCGCTCTCAATAATCCTTCGATGTTAACTTCTTCGTGATTCCCATTCATTTTGAGGCCTTCCTGATAGCTTTCAGAATCACCTGTGGATCGTGAACGTTTCCGCCCATATGTCCGACGAGAACCGTTTCAGCAGCTCCCCCGGCACATCGCTCCACTTCCAGGGCCATTTGCCCAGCATTGAGTTCCGGTACCACAAATGCCTTTATTTTCCCGGCGAGCTCTTTAATTCTATTGTTTGGGAAAGGCCACGCTGTTATCAAACGCAACATACCCACTTTTATCCCTTCTTCCCGTGCTGCTTTGACAGCTAGAAGAGCCACCCTGGCTGATATTCCATAGGAACAAACCACTACATCAGCACCATCGATCTCGTCCTCTTCAAGCTCTATTATGTCATCTTTGTTAAGTTCAATTTTATCGATAAGTCTGCGGACCAGTTTCTCCTGCGCCTCAGCAGTCATGTCCGGATAACCTCTCTCATCATGCGTCAACCCAGTCACATGATACCGATAACCTTCTCCTGCATTGCCCATCGGTGGTACCAGGTCCGCATCGGGTTTGAAAGGCAGATATTCACTCACCGGAACCGTTGGCTTCCTGCGATCAAATACCTCAATCTGGTTCGAAGGAGGGATAACCACTTTTTCGCTCATATGTCCTACCGATTCATCCGTCATTATCAACACGGGGGTACGGTATTTCTCCGATAAATTGAATGCCTTGATTGTAAGTTCAAACATTTCTTGCGGCGAGCTTGGGGCCAGGGCGATTATCCCGTACAATCCATGCGAACCCCATCGGGCTTGCATCATATCTCCCTGGGCTGTTAACGTCGGTAGCCCGGTCGAAGGACCAGCCCTTTGAACATTGACCACCACACATGGGGTTTCCGTCATGGCTCCAAGTCCCAAGTTTTCCATCATCAGGCTGAAACCGGGACCGGACGTAGAGGTCATTGATTTGGCGCCACCCCATGATCCGCCCAATATGGCTGCCATGGAGGCTATCTCATCCTCCATCTGGATAAACGTCCCCCCAACCTCGGGGAGCCGCTCCGCCATTCGCTCGGCTACTTCAGTAGCCGGTGTGATAGGATATCCCGCAAAAAACCGGCAACCGGCACAGATAGCTCCCTCAGCAGAGGCAACATCTCCATTCATGAAGTATTCGCCTTCAAGTAATCCATGCCTAGACACTTGTCGACTCCATCTCATCCTCTGTGGTAACGCTTATGGCAAAATCAGGGCAAATCGCTTCACAAAGACCACAAGCTACACACTCATCTTCTCTGACGGCATCTATCAAATGATATCCTTTTTTGTTTACCCTCTCAGATTCTTCAAGAACGTCCCTGGGACAAAACTTAACACAAAAACCGCAGCCTTTGCATCTTTCAGGGAGCAAATGTATTCGTCCGTGAACGGGCTTGACCTTATCTTGATCCAGTGGTTTTCTCCAGTATTTCATAACTTCTCCCGTTGCAGTGAGAGTGATTAGACTCTCAACAACACGACGTTTATTCTATCATACCAGTTGGCATGATTCAAAATAGTCCCGATATACTACGTTCGTTCTGAGACAAACCATGATATACTATGGAAAACTTAGCAGAGGATAGGATTTCCCCGGGGTGTGAAAATGACAAACGCCGATCTTATTCAAGATAGAGTTAAATACCTTAGAGAACAGATAAACGCTCACAATCACCGATACTACATCCTCGATGCTCCGCAAATAAGCGATTTCGAGTATGACGAATTAATGCAGGAGCTTAAAGAGCACGAAACCAGGTACCCAAATCTGGTTATCGTTGATTCGCCGACTCAACGAGTCGGAGCCGCTCCGGTTGAGTCATTCGGGATTGTAGAGCATCGAGAACCTCTTTTGAGTCTCGGAAACGCTTTCACCGATGAAGAGTTAACAGCATGGCATACGAGAGCGATGAACATGCTTGATGGTCAGTCGTTTGACATGGTAGGCGAACTGAAAATGGACGGGTTGGCAGTTGCTCTTACATATATTGATGGTGAATTTATGACGGGTGCTACTCGTGGTGATGGTTGGAGAGGCGAAAACGTTGCCAAGAATTTGAGGACAATTCGCAGTATACCTCTTTCTGTCCCCAATAACGCTCCCCCCCAATTCGAAGTGCGCGGCGAGGTTTTTCTTCCAAAACAAGGATTCAAAAAGCTGAACGAAGCACGTGCCGCAGATGGGCAGCCGTTGTTCGCCAATCCCAGAAACGCCGCCGCCGGTTCACTGAGACAACTCGATCCCAGGATAACAACCCAACGGCCCCTCGATATCTACATTTACGCTTTGGGCTGGGCCGAGGGAATGGATATGCCATCGACGCATTGGGAGACCCTCGAATTCCTGAGAACCTTAGGGTTCAAAATCAGTCCGTATAATGTGCCATTGAAGACCATTGATGAGGCAGCTAGATATCGTCGTGACTGGGAGTCAAGGAGAGAGTCGTTACCTTTCGAAGCGGATGGTACAGTCATTAAAATCAATAGCTTTGAAACACAGAATCGGCTGGGCGCAGTAGCACGTGAGCCTCGATGGGCTATCGCCTGCAAATTCGCTCCGATGCAGGCAACCACTCGATTGATCGATATTGAAGTCAACGTGGGGCGCACGGGAAGCCTGAATCCCGCCGCTATTCTGGAGCCGGTAAGTATTGGTGGCGTAACTGTTAAACATGCAACGCTGCACAATGAAGATTATGTAAAGTCCAAAGACCTGCGTATTGGTGATACGGTGGTCATACAGCGTGCAGGTGATGTCATTCCGGAAATCGTTGCTCCCGTAATCTCCAAACGGACCGGTGCGGAAAGGATATTTTCAATGCCTGCGGTCTGCCCGGAATGTGGGTCGGAAGTTATTCGACCGGAAGGCGAAGCTGCGCATCGATGCACTAATGCA
>JABHWQ010000524.1 GCA_018657655.1 Chloroflexota bacterium
AGCGACAAGATGGGTACCTGCCACTGCGGCAAGTTGCCCATCACGCCAAATGCCATAGAAAACACCTCTTCTGATCTGAGACGTGGTGAAGTTGCCGCTACGTTCCAGATCGTAAAGGCGATTCAATTCATGTGAGTCGATTGATCTCAAGCGGGTGGCGGTTTGCTCTGCGGCGCGGAAACTTCCTCTGGTTACTACCATACGTTGTACCGATAAATGCCATTCAAGTTCATAATAGTCTTCTATTGTTCGCAGATGCTCGGGTTGGAAGGTGATGTAAGTCCTACCGGGCAGATTAGTCGATTGAAGAATTGCATCGAGAAGTTTGGTATCTCCCATCGTGAATATATAGTTGGGGAACATACCTTTGGCAATGAGGCAGAGCGCGAATCGATCCTGCTCTGTGGCAAGCAACCATCTGGAGATATCCGGATAACCGGGTTCAAGGTGAGCGAAGGCGGTGACTGCATAGTTGCGCTTCGTTTCCAGATAAGACTGTATCACAGCTTCGTTGTTGAGCTTCTTAATCCTCACTCTAGGAACCCCACACTCCGGTGAAGGGGTATCCGGTTTTCGTCTCAGCGTCAATTTCATAGTCTTCTATCAGTTAAACCAGTTCGAAACGTATTCCGGCACTTGTACTGTGCCCATCAAAATTGGATTCTGATGACAATCACTACCGCCGGTCATTATGAGGTTGTTCTTCTTGGCAAACTCGATGTAATGAGAAGTCGCGTCCGGATCATGCCGAGAATGCCAACATTCGATTCCATCGATATACTCAAGCATGTACTCTTCGATTATTTTGGATTGTTTGTGTAAGTCAGTTGTGACTTTCATCAGCGAGGTACCGTTCGGATCGTTTGGGTGTGCCAGCGCGAGTATCCCCCCGGCATTTCTGATAATCGTCGATGCTTCGGAAATCGAAAGCGGATACTTGGGGACATCGCACTGCACCAGATATTTATCGAATGCTTCCTGCTTGTCACTAACGATTTCTTTCTTTACCAAATAGTTGGCTATATGCGGCCGACCAAAAGCGCCATCCACTGTTGCCTGTATTTGCTGAAGGTCCTCATCGGTGAAAAGATCGATGCCTTCAAGTTCAAATTCGGCATTTAGATTCTGAAGTATTTGCCGTGCCCTGTCTTCTCGATGGTCTCTTATAATTTGAAGCTTCCTCTGCAATTCGGAGTTGCCAGGATCGAACTTGTATCCCAGAAAATCCAGTGAGATCGGTTTACTTTCTGGATATTGAAATGTTACATTCAGCTCCACACCGGTGACATATGACATTCCGTGTTTTTTGGCCAGTGATATAGCCGATTCCTGGCAGTCTATCGAATCGTGGTCAGTGATCGATATCAAGTCGATTGCCCTGCTTCTTGCCTCCTCAAATACCTCTTCGACGGACAAATTGCCATCCGAACCGGTTTTGGTGTGAATATGTAGATCGATCTTCATTGAATACCTGCCCAATCAAATGTTCAACTAGCGTATCTTGGAAGCGAACTCCCTCAAAAGCTGGGCACTATCTTCTGTTAAACGGGCGCCCCTCTGGCTGACGGCCAGCGCTCCGGCTTTAGTTCCAATACGTCCGCAGGATTCAATATGGAGCCCCTTACTCAATCCGTACAAAACAGCACCCGCATACGCATCACCGGCGCCGTTTGTATCTATTACGCAAATTCTCTCTGCAGCTATCGATATCTTCTGATCGCCCTTGGCTATATGCGAACCTTTCTCGCCTTCCTTCACTACTGCAATCTCACAGATACTTGAGAAAACTTCAAGTGAATCGGTGGGACATAACCCGGTGAAGGCGTGGCACTCGTCCTCATTTGCGAAAACAATATCAAGGTGACTTGCTGATATTCGATCAAGGTATTCCAGATTCTCCTGAACAACTCCAAAGGAAGACAGATCCATCGATACTTTTTGCCCGTTTGCTTTGGCGGTATCAAGAATATAATCGATAAGCTCTCGGTTGAAAACCAGATAGGCTTCCACATGAATAGTTGGTGCCTGGTTCAATATCTCGGCTGGCAATTCGGTTGGATTGAGTTCAACTGCTGCTCCAAGATGGGTAGCAAAAGTGCGTTGACCGTCAGGGGTGACGAGTGTCAATCCGGTTCCTGTAGGGGTATCCTTGGAAATAAGCTGTAGAAATGTAGCCCCGGCCTTTTCGGTTTCGGTTCTAAAGTAGTTTCCCATTTCGTCATTCCCGACTTTGCCGATAAATCCTGCTTTGCCACCGCAGTGTGCGAATGATGCCATTACATTGGCGGTAGCCCCGCCGGGAGAGAGTTCTTTGGAGTAATTCGCAAGTTTATCCAGCAGTTCCTTTGACCGTGCGGCATCCACAAGTGTCATCCCGCCTTTGGGCAGGTTTTCCGATTCCAAAAAGGAATCATCAACTTGTACTGTTATGTCAACCAGGGCTGAGCCGATTCCAATGATTTCCAGGTTCATGCTAACTACCTTCCAGACCATGCAAACGTCTGAATTCCCGGGAAACTTCGGCGGTGAATTTCAGGGCTTGATCGGATGCGTGAGGGGACATTGAGGCAAGGCTACACGAAGGGGTAACCATACTTTGCTCTAGTAATAGATCGTGATTAATACCTTTTGTAACCAGCAATCTAATCAGATCATCCAGCTGCTCGACTACGCCCGTAACCGTTTGACCGGCCATTTTCTCTTCGTGATTGGGCACTATTCCCCATGCCACAATGCCGCCACGGGCAACAAAAGTCTGGAGTTCGTTGGGGTACAAGGCCAGCGACTCGCCGTAACTAAAGGCATCGAAATTGAGTATGTCGATATCAGAGGCCATCAGTACCGACCAATCTGTATTACCGCAGCAATGTATCCCTTTAATTCCGTTGATCCCACCGAGGACTTCATTGGTTAGATTTATTACGGTATCGTTGGAAAGCGCAACGAAGGCTGATCCCAAAGAAGCAAGGTATGGCTCATCGACGAAAATGATGGTGTTGGGTGATAATTTTGCCAGTTCTATCTCCATCCACGCCGCCTTTAACCGGAGGTGTTTGGCAATGGCATCGGCTAGAGTATCATCGTAAAGAGTTGGCCGCCTGTCTTGGTCGGTCACAGCCAGACCATAGCTGATAGGGCCAGTCACCTGTCCTTTAACCGCAACGACTGAATCGATTTTCTGTGCCAGGAACTGGTGTAATCCCGGAGCGTATTCAGGGCTTATGGCGTATTGGTCCAGATTGTTTTCGATATAGGCTGTGTACAGTTTTTCCAGCTGTTCCGAAAGATCGCCGGATCGATCAACGTAGATACGCTCATTCTTATGATCGAGTACTACCGCCGGAAAACCCTCACTATATTGAACGTACATGTTCTCCATGAATGATCGATTGGGTAGTTGCGGCCATGCGGGTATGTCAGTGAGATGCCTCAGAACCGAGGCGCAAGCCTCTGCGGCATCGACCTGCGGCATACTACCAATAGCCGTGGCCAACCCTTTGGGTTTGAAGTTTGTCATGTCCAATTTTTCCTAACCTATTCTTTGATATATTTCCCGATTAACAGGTCCAGATCCTTTTTAGCTTGATCCGGTATAAGTTCCGGCGCAGTCACAATAGCGGTTGCCATTGCATTGACACATTCGCAGTATCGTTTGTCCGGAATATGCGATGCGGCAGTTTTGATGATCTGTTTTGCTCTATTGATATTCTTGGCCAGTATATCAAGGATTTCCTCAATTCTCACGGGATCAAGGGTTTCATGCCAGGAATCATAATCTGTAACACAGGCTACCGTAGCGTAACAGATCTCTGCTTCTCTGGCCAATTTGGCCTCGGGCAGAACTGTCATGCCGATTATGTCAGCTCCCCATGATTTATACAGTCTGGATTCTGCTTTGGTGGAAAACTGTGGGCCCTCCATGGCTATAAAGGTACCGCCTTTGTGAACCGTAGCCCCGGCTTCATGTGATGCCGTATATAGAATCTGACTTAGTACGGGACAGAAAGGTTCGGCGAATGGAAGGTGTGCCACAATGCCGTCCTGATAGAAGGTACTTATTCGGTTCCGGGTGCGGTCGATAACCTGATCCGGAATGACCAGTTCTCTTGGCTTTAGCTCTTCCTTGAAGCTACCGCAAGAATTGATAGCAATGATCCATTCAACCCCAAGCGATTTCAGCGCGTATATATTAGCTCTGGCTGGAAGTTCACTCGGGCTGATTCGATGCCCGCGACCATGTCGCGGTAAGAAGGCGATATTTGTTCCTTCAAGGGTTCCAACTGTAATAGAATCACTGGGATCGCCGAAAGGAGTTGGAACGTTCAATTCTTCAACATCGGTCATACCCTCGATTTCATAAAGCCCGGTTCCCCCGATGACTGCAATCTTGGCTATTGGCATTCAATCCTCCTCGTGACTATCGGTGTGCAGGGTGTACTTTAGCTTCTTTGTCCATGCCTCAAGTTTTTGTGTATCTCTCAATTCACCGCTCAACTCAGATGGCATTTCCAGCAGCGCGATTGCCAGATTTCGTACCAGCAGACCGAATCCATCTATGTCTTTTGGAGAGACGGTTGCTTCCTCTCCATGAATAACGCTACTGCGCTTACCATAGTATTTCCGAATATCCTTGTCGATCCTAATTCTACTACCATAGTCTTTGCCAGCCAAAAAAGCTGCCCTCTCGGCTAGCATAGCAGTAATACCCCG
>JABHWQ010000236.1 GCA_018657655.1 Chloroflexota bacterium
ACCGTAGCTATCGGTATCGCCTTCCCAGTGACCCATGAAATCGTAGGAAACCGAGAATGAGCCTTTAATTTCAGCGATCACGCCTTCGTTTCCAATCAGGAAAGCGGTACTGGCATCGCCGTAGTTCTGTTCATCACCGCTGCCGGGTTTCCCGGTGCGGGAATCCGAGGCGCAGGCCAGAACGTTATTGAGTGATCCGGCCTTAACCGCGTCGTAGGCGGTGATCAGCGCGGCGGTTCCTACCTTTGTAGAACCGGCGAAATCGGCCGAACGGATGTTGCCTTCCATATCTAGTGCCGAGGCAACAGTTCCGGCTGCCTGCCTCTCAACAGCGGGCGAACTTATGGTTGCTAGGTACACACCATCGACCTTGTTTCGATCCAAGCCCTTCAGGCAATGGATAGCAGATGTTACTGCCATAGTGATAGTGTCTTCGTCGTAGTTACAGATGGCCTTTTCGCCTTTGACGTTGGTGGCTGCGTCCAGCCATCCCATAGCTCCGAAAATGGTCTTGCGGTTTATCCGGTGGTATGGGACATATGCTCCGTATGAAATGATTCCTGCCATTTAACCCCCTTGGTGTTCTTGATTTGCATCAGCCGATATTGCTGAACTCAAAATGAAAGGGCTCACATGGAGCCCCTCTTCATTTTCTTAGTTCGCTTTGGTCACCAAATAATCATTATACCTGTTCAGCATTGTTTGGACAATAGTTCGAGCTTCGGCATTCATCTCGGAATGGAAAGGTTTGTGTTCGAACCAAAAAAAGGGCGCTCTTTATTAAGAGCGCCCTTTTGTATGAATAACCGATGCTTATGATTATTATGTGCTATGGGCAAACCGTATTTTTATGATCGCCGTCCCAACATTGCCAGCTATCGTCACCGAAACGTTTCTGATCCTTCACACGGCCGTCTTCTGTTGCCGTTGGTTCTTCGGTTGGGGTGGACGTCTGAGTCGGATCTGCTGTCGGTGTTTCGGTTGTAGTCGTGGATGAAGTTGGTGTCGGTTGGGTTGTGTCTTCAACCTCAGGGGTCTACTCCGTATCACATCCGGTAACGAGGAGCGACAACATAGCTACAACCAAAGTAAGATGTATCCATAGTGTGCGGTTAAATATTTTCATCGTTTGCCTCCTGTCTAGTTTATCAACGTTTACAATGGTGTACGATCAATTATCAAGGGAAAAGTGATGACACTTGAATGACAAAACACTATCAGAATGGACAGTTTAAAACCCGATGCTTTTTGTGATACTGTAGAGCTTGAGTGCAATTGAATTACTTAATATAGTAGAGGGACTATGGAAAAGCACGAGTTTGATGTAGCTATTATTGGATCTGGTGTAGGCGGATTATGCGCCGGGGCGTTGCTATCTCACTGGGGATACAAGGTTCTGTTGATGGAGAGCACCTCTCGTCTGGGCGGCAGATGTTCTACTGAGGAGATAGAGGGATTCAAACTATCTACAGGAGCAGTAGCGCTTCATCGAGGTGGGGCATTCGAGGATATTTGTAAGGAAGTTGGCGCGGAACTTGAGTTGGTCAATATGCCCCATCAATTTTATCGCATTGGCAGCATCGAAGGAGAAAGTTATGAGATGCCGTCAAAAGGAGCGATACCTGCCTTGCTCGATATTGTTAGCAGTCTGGAAGCTAATCGAGCCAAAATGTTAGGGCACATGGCGAAGGAAGTGGCTGTTGGGAAGGTCATGAACCTTTTTAGCCGTGGTGTGCGTGGAGAAGAAAAGGCAGAGGATATTACTTTTAGAGACTGGCTTCTCAAGTACACTGAAAATGATCTGGCACATAAGACTTTTGATTCGATGGCTTGTAACGTAACGAGCTATCATACGTATGAAGTCAAAGCCTCTGAAATGTTTGCCCTTTTTGCTAGGATGGGAACGTATGCGGCTCTCGGCGTTTCCTCCAGCGGTAATGAAGAGAATATGAAATCGCTGGAGGTGGTGATCCGTAGTAACGGGGGTGAGGTGTGGACCGAGTGTCCAGCGCAGCGTATCATTGTTGAAAATGGGTTGGCAAAGGGTATCATCGTACAAAAGGATGGAAATGGTGTAGAGATAGCCAGTCGCGCAGTTATCAGCAATGCTGGTCCCACCAAGACCGTGAAACTGGCAGGCGAGGATAATTTCGAAAATAGCTATTTAGATCTCATCAAAAAGCTCAATCCTGTGGGTATGATACTGGTACACGTTGCCAGTGACAAGCCTTTGTGTCTGGAGAGAGGGGAGCTTGGGGGTGCGCTGCTTGTAGGGCTGCGCAGATTGACATCTGCATTTCCATTGACTAATTTTTCAAGCGAACTTGCTCCACCGGGGAAGCATCTGCTTTACTGCGTAGGTTCATCGCCATCTTATCTTGAGCCGATAAATCTTGAGGAAGAAATAGAACAGACAACACTGGATTTGAGAGATCAATTCCCTGAATTCAGCAGGTCCGGCAGAATCCTGAAATGTGAGGTGGTTTATCAGGAATTGCCCCAACCGGGCCGCGTACGCATACCTCGTGATACTCCGATTAAGAATCTATATAATGTAGGGGATGGAGTGCAGGCGTTGGGTGAGGGCGGGACTTCAGCAGCGGCTGAAAGTGCCAAAGAAGTGGCAACCATCGTAAAGAAACGGATCAAACTATGAAAAGAATCGTACTTGCATCGGCATCTGGTTTTTGCGCTTCCTGCTTAGTAATAGCAATCTTGGTTTCAGCCGCTTCCAAGTTACGCAATTGTACAGGAGATAAACCGGGTTGTTGCTTCAGAGTAGCCAAAGCAGCTTGGATTTC
>JABHWQ010000365.1 GCA_018657655.1 Chloroflexota bacterium
CATTCCCTCCCACCAGTCATTCGTACTTTCATCGTCACCGGTAGTACCATGCCACGGCATCATGTGACCATAACCGTCTCCATGAAATTCCTCGGCCGCATCGGCCGCATCGGCCATTGCTTCCCAGTCACCGGTTCCACATGCGTTGTACATCTTCTGCCAAGTATCATCATTTGTGAGCGGTGTATTCATATCAGTTGGTGTTGTGGTTGTGTCATCATCCGGTCCGTGTGCAAACGCAGGAATAGCAAATCCCGCTGTCATGACGATTACCCCTAAGATCACTCCTAATAGTATTCCCTTTTTCATTTCAGTCTCCTTTAATTTATTTTTTGTATCTGTACCCCACGTATCTGTGTGAACTTGTTTACTAGCCCATGGCGCTCACCTCCAAAACGCGTATAACCTATCTCGTTTCAACTTCATTTATTACAGTTCTCAGGAAACATCATGTTTCTTGGCTTCGAACTCTTCCCGACTGATTTCGCCCGCGGCATACCGCTGTTTCAATACTTCTATGGCCTGGCCACGGTTGTTCCCAGTGAGGTCATCCTGATCAGTACCTATATTGCTTTTTACCAGCCAGAAGATACCCCAGATGACCAGTGCCCAAAAGAGAATCATAAAGATCATCATGAGCCACCCCCAATCTGAATATCCCATCATATGCCCCGTTTCAGAGTACTCCACAGTTTGTCGACTCATTAGTAACCAGGAACCCGCAATTACTGCGGTGATAGTGCCAATGAGCAAAGCTATTTTTGTATTTCGATTCATGACCAATACCTCATTCCTTTGTATCTTTGTTTTCCAGTCTTAAACCGAGACTAGTTCTCGGTGTTCTAATTCTGATGTTGAACTTTGTACCGGTTCTGCTGAGGCGAAGATTCGATGATCTCGCCGGAAGCCGCAACTCAGGCACACTTCATCCCAACCAAAATCTGTCCGCTCTACGAACATGTCTCCCGTGCATCTTGGGCAACTCTTGAACCTGAACATCTCAATTCTCCTTTCCAGCATTTACTTCAACCATATTTCTACCAGTTCGTTTTCAGTTCCTACTGTGTCTATATTAATTAGCGTAACTTAACCTGCGATGATAGGAATCTTAGATTCGGATTATAGGTTTGACACAATTGGCATCTAACGCCATTTAAATCCCCATCGTAAACCTGGTAAGCGATACTGAACCAACAACTTCAGAGGCCATACAAAATGCCAGTGGATTAATCGAAGAATTGACAAAAGGATATATAATTGGAGGTGAATCAGAGGATCACACATGTAATGTATGGGATATGACAAATCTGTTGTCGATCCCATGGAGGGTTTTACATCAAGGGCAACCTGATACTCAAGATATTACAAGTTGGTTGCTGTTGAAGTTACTATTCTGAGTTTGTGGCTACATCATTCCACCTCCGCCCATCATGCCACCGCCACTGCCGCCCAACAAGCCGGATAAACCACGGATAATATTTTCTACCCAGTCGATAGGATCTGCATCATTGGAAGGACGTCTTGTCATATCTTCCCAACCGCTACCACTCATACCTCCCATACCGTTTCCCATGCCACCTCCGCCCATCATGCCACCACCCATACCATCTCCCATCATACCGTCCCAGCCATCCATCATGTCATCGTAGTATCTATACTCATCTTGGGATAGGTAGTTGTCCTGTTCCCCGCGTGTATCAAACAGATCCTGATCCAGCATGGTACGAGCATATTCCTGGGCCTTCTCCAAGCGAGCATCCGCTTCCTGCGAAGTCAGGTAACCATATTCCACATTTAGCTTAAGTTCGTCCTGGTATGGAGCGACAATTGCATCGATCACTGTTTGTTGAGGCACTGATCGTTCTCCAGCAATACCTGATAAAGTTTTCTGCTGCCGAAGATTTTCCCGAAACTCGGTTGAGCTAAGGCCAAACACCTCCGACAATCGGACAAGGGTTTGCTCGTCAAAATACGGACTCTGGGATCCTCCAGCATTGTTTCGGACTTCAGGTTGATCCTCAGAAAAGATTTCACTACATCCGGCAGCAAGAAGAATCAGAACCAATATAACTGTACTTGCTATGACTATTTTTCTCATGTTTGCTTCCTCTTTATTGAACTCATTGTGCAATCATATTTCTTTCGATTCATGCTGTTCGCCTCCCAGCCAGAATTATCCCCTGATCGCCTTTTCTCGACGAATACCTCAGGAATAGAAACATCCCAATTGAAGCTGTGAATGCTATTATCGCCAATATCTGTGCCTGTTGAAGGTTCCAGAACAACTCACTTTCCTGCCGCACGAACGTAAGTATCAGCCGTCCTACGGCATATAGCGAAAGGTAACTCAAGAACAACATGCCATCGATTTTAAACCGTGAACGTAATCCCAATATCACCAGCAGCACCGCACCGTTCCATAGCATTTCATATACCGGATAGGGATGAGTCGGCACACCAGACAGACTGTTCGGAATTATCGCGTCTGGATGGGTATAGATGAATCCCCAAGGCAATCCGGTCACTCCGCCGTAAGCGTCTCCATTGATTATGCAACCAATTCGGCCGATGATCTGTCCCACCAGCAACGCTGGAACCAAGGTGTCAGCAAGGCGCAACATGGGTATGTGCTTCATCCTGGCAAAGATGATTGCGGCGATACCACCGCCTGCCACTGCTCCCCAGATAGCCAATCCTTGAAACTGAAACATCTGTATAGGATTGCTGGCATAATAACTGAAATTGTCCAATACATGGAATAACCTCGCTCCAACGATCCCTCCCAGGACTACCCAAATGGCTAAGGAATAGATATCCTGGCTCAGGATCCCCTTTTTTTTGCCTTCATGGGCAGCTATCAACATAGCTGAAATCACAGCGGCCGCGATTGCGATACCATACCAGCGGATTTCCAAGCTCCCGATCTGGAATGCTACCGGGTCAATATCAATGACAATTCCGTCCATCTTTGCGTGTTCCTTTCTTGTTTTTGCTTAAAACTTCATCCCTCGCGGGAGGTTCCACAAGCAGTCCAACACCGCTGGGGCCTGAGACGCGCACCCTCTCTCCGGGTTCCAACTTGTGTGTGGAGCGCGCGGTCCAAAGCTCTCCTTTGGACCGAACCAGATAATGGCAGCTAGGACCTGCGTTCGCCTGACAGAGCACTTCCGCTTCTGCGCCCATCAAACCTTCTATACCAACGTCAACCTTTTTGGTCATAGCTCTGATGATTACCCAGTAAAACAAGCCAGATACCACCGCAATTGCCAGGTACAGCGGTAGAGCCAGGTTCAACGGCATTATCCAGAACACTGGTAAGGTTATTATCGGCATTAGTAAAATCAAGTGACACATGTTCTCGACTTATCTCCACACCTTCCAGGCAAACTCCTCTGTGAGAAAACTCCGCAAGGCTCATTTTGATCGCAGTTATTTGCAGAAATTCATTTCTAGATATGATAATGCTTAGGCTGTGATGGTTGAAGCATATTCCAATCGTCCCTGGTCTTCTGTGCATACATCATTGGTATCGATGCTCGTGTTTTGGCAATCGACTGTATCCAGCAATTCCAGAATTACTTCGAGGTCCTCCTTATGGCCGATGCCGCAATTCTTAACCATCGGCAAATTATCGTGGTGATTTAACCTCTTCTTGATTAGCTGTTTGACCTGATGAAGTTCCATGATCCCTCCTGAATGTTGAAAGTTACTTGTAACAGTTAGTGTCTTGGTAACAAACACGTGAGTCTCCCGAGAGGCATCCATCCTGTAAACCTAGCTGCCAGTACCGACTTTCATATTAAATGCGGTATGCAAAAGGAAGGCGCCTATCGGTGGATCTTCTCGCGAGACTATGGCTTCCTCTATTTCGTGATCGAGAATGGGACTCTCAGAACTCTTGCACCGACGGAGCAGCGATTTGACTCTGGCGACCAACTCAGCTGTAATAACCGGATCGCTCAAGCAGATGTCAGCCCCCAGGTCCAACATTGCCACCCGATGAACCTCGTCATCCCTGCCACCAACAGCAATGAGGGGAACATCCGATAGAGCCCTGATTTGCGAGCATATCAGTCGCTGTGTGTCCAGATCACCGGCTATAATTACCAGGTCCGGTTGCACCTCATATATAAGTGTGGTGATATCTTTGCTGGATTCAACATCCAACACCTGAAAACCTACGGTTCGCAACGACTCAATCACGCTATCAAATTCATCTCCTGGACCATGTACAAACAATATCTTACTCATCTTGATATTTACCTCCATTTTTAGTTGCGCATCTTTTGCTCATCTCAACGTCTGTTATATCCAACTCACTAGGAATTGTTTCTCGAGATATTCTCCAGTGCAATCTTACCTTTCAAAAGTTCACTATATGCTTGTGCCCACATCCCCCTCATCTCAAGAAAGCATCCCTCCGGTTCGCGGAACGGATTCGGCCTTCTTTCCACAAGCCATCTGGTAGGTGCTTCGATTCTCGCCTCCACATTGCTATCTTCCACCGTTTCGTGGGGAACCTGTTCCTGCAACGGTGCCAATTCATACAATACCACCGTAGGTTTTTCTGTCTGCTGTGTTGTCATATACTCATCACTCCTATTTTTCATTAATACCCTATGCAGCAACCGGATGCGGATAAGCATCCATCACCAAAGGCGCTATGTATCGCTCTTTGATATCATCAGTTGGTCGCACCGTTAAAACCGGTGCCTTGGCCTGTCGAACAATCCTTTCTGAGAAGTCTCTGTTGAAGAGTCGCCGAAAAGCGGACAACCACGGAGCCTCAATGATGATCATGTCGGGTCGAATTTGCCTTTCCGTCCTAAGTATCTCCTCAGCGGCTATGCCGAAGTGTGGTGGAAGCACTTCCACTTCCAGACCGGCAGCTTGAAG
>JABHWQ010000359.1 GCA_018657655.1 Chloroflexota bacterium
CCATCATCTTCGCTGTCGGGCCGTTGACTGGGCTGTTCCCTCTGGCCTCCAAAACCGTAGCTATGTTCAAGTCGCCACTAACGGGTAATCTCGGCGAAAGCCACGCTGGAGGCAGGAGTGCCGTATCATTGCGTCTCGCCGGCTATGGCGCGCTGATGATAAAAGGTGCCAGCGAATCTCCGGTATACCTTTCTATCCATGGCGATAAGGTTTTCTTTCGCGATGCATCAGCGCTATGGGGAATGGCCAACAGCCATACCATAGGCAGGGTGATTCGAGAACGAGAGCCGGGTTCCGGTACACGCACCATCATGCGGATCGGGAGAGCAGGAGAACAACTTGTTCGATACGCTAGTGTTATTACAGAGACGTACCGACACTTCGGCAGGCTGGGTCTGGGGGCAGTGTTCGGAAGTAAGAAACTCAAGGCTATCGTTATCTCGGGAAATCAATCACTTGAAGTGGCGAATCCAAAACAATATCGGAAAACATACGACGAAATATTTCAGGCGGCAGTAAATTCTGAAGTGATGCAGAAATACCATCAGGTCGGGACCGCAGAGAATATCGAACCGCTCAATGCCGTTGGCGGGTTACCCACTATGAACGTCAAGAAGTCCAGATTTGACAGCGCCAGTGCAATATCCGGGGAACAGATGGCCCAACAATACCTGGGCAGGCGAATTGCCTGCGCTCATTGTCCCATAGCTTGCATTCACATCGCCGCGCTGAGAGAGCCCTATGCGCAGGAGCCATACTTCTATAAGACCTCGATGATTTCTTACGACTACGAACCCATTTATGCGATGGGTTCTATGCTGGGTGTGAGCGACAGTAGGGGATTATTGAAGCTTCTGGATGATGCCGATCGTTTGGGCGTGGACGTAATGAGTGCCGGAGTAGTCCTTGCATGGGCTACCGAGGCAATAGAAAAAGGGCTTATTAAATCGAAAGATTTGGCCGGAGCCGAATTGAAATGGGGCGATCACCAAACGTATCGACGTGCTCTGAAGATGCTCGTTGAACAGCCGAATGATCTCTACCGCGCGTTGGCTCGTGGCGTGGAATATGCCAGTTCCCAATACGGGGGAGTTGATTTCGCTCTGGCTTTCGGCGGTAACGAAATGCCCGGTTACCATACCGGTCCGGCGACGTATGCCGGGTTCCTTATGAGTTCAAGGCACAGTCATTTGGACAGTGCAGGTTACAGCATCGACTTGAACTCTAACAACCCTCAGTCAGCTTCAGAGATATCAGATGCTCTTATTGCTGAGGAAACATGGCGGCAAATCCTTTCGAGCACAGTTACCTGCTTTTTTGCCAGAGGCGTATACACGCAGGAAAGGATCGCCCAGATATTTGATGTTGCTGGTTGTGATGTGCGTCCGGAATTGCTCCTCCAGATTGGCGGGGAAACGCTCAGACGCAAATACGCTTTCAAACTTCGAGAAGGCTTTTCACCCGAAAAGCTGAGAATCCCGCAAAGGATTTTGGAGACTCCCAGTGCATCGGGAATAATCAGTGAGAGCTTGCTACGCGAAACAGTGTCTCATATGAACCAAAAACTGACATCGTTGTAGGAGGATAATAAGATGGGAAGACAGGGTGATCGCACCTTAATTGAGTAGAGGCTTGAAGCTAGACAGGTCATTCCGGGCCGCGACCCGGAATCCAGCCCCCCACCCCTCTAGATTCCCGATCGAGTCGGGAATGATATGATCAGATACCTTTTTTCAAACCAATGTCAGAGCCGTTCGATCAAAATGCAATAACCCTTAAGGTAAGAGGAACCGGTTGGAACGATGGGGCAATTCAAAGGGGAGATAAATAGTGAACAAGCGCCATGATGATAGCAGTGCCCATGAAGTCAAGGATTTTGAATCTAGTAGTCGATCCGTATCTTCTCCAGCAAACACACCGGAAGAAGCCCGCGCTCAAGCGGAGTCACGATACAACGAGATCATGCAGGAACCCTTGAAACAGGCGCAGGAGATCGGTGCAGCGGATATCGTCGTAGGTGTCCCTTTTTACAATGAAGCTACTACTTTGCCCAAAGTTATGGAGGCGGCGGAACGGGGGCTGAATAAGTACTTCCCCGACTTGAAATCGGTTATTGTTGCTTCCGGGTCTCCGGCAGGTGAGAGCGCTCTCAAGGCTGTTGGCGAGCTGCCCTTTCACAAAAAGAAATCAATCGAACGAATTGCATTCCTCTTAAACGATGGCCTGCTCGATGGAAAAGGCTGGAGCACTCGGGCCATCATGGAGATAGCAGATAAGCTGGGCGCTGATCTGGTGCTGCTTGAGGCGGATTTGCATAGCCGAAAGAGAGGTTCGGATATCGAGGGTTTGGCGCCGGATTGGATATCGCTCCTACTTGATCCCATCAAGCAGGAGCAGATGGACATGGTGGTTTCAAAGTTCAATCTCCATTACCTCGATCTGCTGACCAGCGCCGATTTCAAGTATCCGTTGCTGGGCGCCATTTACGGGTGTCCCATTCATGGCACAATGGGAAGTTTAAGGGGGATCAGTCATGATTTGGTACACACCTGTAACAATACGGCGCGCCGGACTTGGCATAATGGAATCGGCGGCTACGGGATCGATGCATGGCTCCCCACCGAAGCCATCACCAATGGTGCCAGGATTTGCGAAGCAAACCTCGGAATTAAGATTCGCACAATTTCCGGTGGTAAGTCCGAACTGGTCTTTCGACAGGTAGCCAGGACGCTCGTTGAGCGGATCGTTAAAGATCAGAAATGGCACGAGCAATCTGGACTTATCCGTAATTCACCTTTGCTCAAACCGATTCCGGTGTTCGGTGTTCTAAAAAATCATCGGCCTGACACGGTGGAGATAGTGCCGCAACTGTTAATCGATAAATACAAGGAGGGGTTCAACCGGTTCCATTTTTTATACGAGAGAATCTTCCCCGCAGACGTCTGTGAGCAACTCGAAAAACTCGTCGAAAGAGATGACAATCAGTTCACTTTCCCAGCGACGCTGTGGACGCAGATTGTGTACGATTTCCTGCTCATGTATGCATTCGGCAAGGAATTTGCTCTCGATGATCTTTTTGATGCGCTGGTTCCCCTCCATGATGGTTTTATCGGCAGCAAAGTACTCCAGATACAATCGCTGAAAGAGAAGTTGGATTCATCAATCCCCGAAGGAGTGGAGCGTCTGGTTTCGATCGAGGCCGAAAAGCAGATCGAGGAACTGGTGGGGGAGTTCCTGCGTCAAAAACCGCTATTCCTTGAGCAATGGGAGACGGAAGCCGAGGCGCTCAAACCACCGGTGCCCCACATCACCTACCGGGAATTCATACC
>JABHWQ010000158.1 GCA_018657655.1 Chloroflexota bacterium
CGTTACGGCGAACTATTCAGCGTTCGGTGGAAAAATCCTTATCTAAGAAAATCCTTGAAGGAGAATTCTAAGAAGGCGATAACATCGTTATTGATCGCGAGGAAGATGCGCTTGTATTCACAAAACAGTAGAGCTGACCCGTCCGGTCGACCCTGCATCATCGCAGAAGCGCTATATAGCTGTTGAGCGGCACGCCCAGGGAGTTGGCGACAGGTTCACATTTGGCTTTTAGGAGATGGAAAACCTTTCCTTTGGCGGGCAGTTCTGAGAGAGTCTCCCAATACCCCATCCCTTTGGCCAGGACAAAATCGGCTGCGGTAAACTCATTCAGGAACTGGTCAGAGGCCATTTCCATTAATACGCCCGGTGTGTCGGTACCTGTGGTAATTACCCTTGGTAACCCCCCGGCAAGCCCAAACTTCTGCAGATCGGAAAGTGACACGTCGTTTTGAACGGGCGATTCTTTCACCACGTAGGTAACTGAGCCGAAATCCCCCAGTCTTCGCACTAGGTGCAAATCGAAAAATACCTCTCCGGTATTATCCGCCAGATACAGGATATTGCGGGCGTCCTTAAGCTTGGCCTCCAGTTTATCGGTGTCGTCGATAGCGAACTCGACGGGCGATATGAGGTCTTGTTTGATCTCGGCAAAATCTACAAAAAAATCGATCGAGTTACCGCGAACGGCCAAGACCACATCCCTCTTGAGGTCGGATTGATAATTGGTCACCAAATCTTGGTAGAGATCTCTGGCCATTGCCACTTCAGTTTCTTTCATCTGCAAGTAAGGATCCGCGTTTCCGGTTACGTCTCTTATCGCCCTGTGCAGCGGCGTGGCGACGGCGATGGAAGTCTTATCCAGAGAGAATTCACAATTGAGCAAGTTTTGCCCCTGTTCAATCGCTTTCACTTTTAACTCGGGGTCTTTGGTGGCCAGATCGGCAGCCTGGTGAACCAATCTGCTCAGGCAGTCATAGCATTCATTTGTGATCTTCATTTCTGCGCAACTCGGTGTATTTTTTATAGTTGCCCCTCACTTGTTCGGCGGGGTACTTGGCTTTGTTCTTCTCGATTTTGTTGATCACGGCCCGCGCTATATCTATATCTACAGCACTAGCAAAGCTAAAGCAGTAAATTACAACATCCGCGAGTTCCTGCTCAATTTCAGCCATTTTCACTGGGTCTTTGCCTATTTTTTCGACCTCGGTTTCATCGGTCCACTGGAAGTGTTCCATCAACTCCGCAGCTTCGATGGCTATCGAAATAGCAATATCCTTGGGATTGTGATATTTGCTCCAATCTCTCTCATCGATGAATGCGCGTACCGTGTTCTTGAGATCGATTATTGTTGTTGATTCATCGGATATCATGCATCATTCCTTTTCCGTTCAGTGCGAACGACAGCCCCATTTTAGCATGGACTTATGCCTGGAAGCATCAGCATTAGGCAGTACACCCCGGGTTTAGAACTTGGAGGATGTTTGTGGGAAGGGTGGCAACGTCATCAACTCCTCATGTGCTTTTTGTCGCATACTGGCCAGGCTGCTTCGAAGTTGCTCTCGTTCCTGGGAAGAGATGCATCCTATGACCCTTGGGATTGCTTCCCTTTTCCTCAAGAAAGCGCTTAGCGCTTCTTTGCCTTTAGGCGTCATCTCCACCAGTAATTGTCTTTTTTTGTCTGGATCGTTGACGCATGTTATCAGTCCCTGCTTTTGCATTCGATCCAACAGAGCGGAAATCGTAGGAGGCTGACGGAATAGTCGTCGCGATATCTCGGCTGGCGTAGCGATATCCCCGCTCTTTCTAAACTCATGTAGAACCCAGAGGACACCACCTTGCATGGAAGTGATGCCGAAAGGTTTGACTTCTCTATCTCGCAACTTGATCATTACATCACGAACCTGGATCAAGAGTCCCCAAATCTCGTACTCTTCCTCGGCAGTTATGACTGCTTGCGGTTGAGGTTCAGTAGGCATCTCAAACCTCCAAAGTGTTTGATCATAGCTAACCGATTGCTTTTGTTGTGAGGCGAGCCACAGTATTGACAGGCAATACCGGGCATGTTAGACTTGTCGCACAACATTGCGATGTTAGTATACTAATTAGTATACTAACACATCATTCGGGTAATATTCAATCCCGATCAACTCATTACTATACTGACGATTAAAACGGAGGATTGGAATGTCTCAGCAATACGGATATGCGGGTAAAATACTGCGAGTGAACCTTTCTTTGGGAAGCGTAACCGAGGTCTCCTCTCTCGACTATTGTGAAAGGTTTCTCGGAGGCCGGGGGCTGGCCGCCAAGATTTACTGGGACGAAATGCCTCCGGAGGTTGGGCCATTTGACGAGCAGAGCAGGCTGATCTTTGCCCTGGGACCGCTGGCTGGAGTTCCGGTTTTGGGGGGATCGAGGTGGGGCGTATATGGTAAATCTCCTCAGACCATACCCGAACAATTCAGCTACTCCAACCTGGGTGGGCAGTGGGGTGCGGAACTCAAATTCGCC
>JABHWQ010000265.1 GCA_018657655.1 Chloroflexota bacterium
CCTGCCGCCATATTGATCTGTGCCGACGAGTCCATTTATACTCCCAAACACCTTACTCCACTAATTGATATCGGCATCGTGACTCAGAGCATCTGTCTATTGGCACTACATCATGGCCTGGGAACCTGTATTCAGCAAGATTCAGTCTTCTATCCTGAAGCCCTCAAAAAGGCACTGGATATCCCGGAATCCAAACGCATAATTGTGGCACTTGCCATCGGATATCCGGATTGGGATTTTGAGGCCAATCAACTTCGTTCGCCGAGGGAAGACATGGATTCACTGGTAACCTGGAAACACTAGTAATCCGAGGAGGGGAAATGGCAGTAGTTGAGATCAGTGTAGTGCCGCTAGGAACAAAAAGCCCTTCAGTCAGCAAACATGTCGCCCGAGTGATCCGGGTGTTGCAGGAGGCAAGCGAAGTAAAATATGAGCTGACATCGATGGGGACAATCATCGAAGGGGATTTGGACATAATCATGGCTGTGGTCAGGAAGATGCACGAAAGCGCTTTCACCGATGAAGTAGTGCGAGTGGTGACCACCATAAAGATCGATGATCGACGTGACAAACCGTTGAGTATGAGTGGCAAGTTAGATGCATTAGGGAGAGAACTCGGATAATCAATTTGTTGGGGATCGGGTTGGTACCATGATAGCCATACTGAAAGGAGCCGGGATAATCAGTCCAAAACTGGGCTCATTGGCACGAGTGGCCAGAACCCGGATTCCTCTGTATGAATTTAATCCCTGTGTATTCGTCCAATTACACAATTCAAAAGCTGGATTAGGAATATGAGCACAGAAAAAATTGAGGGACTTGAGAGAAAGATAACAGAAATGAGGAGCCGTATCCCCCCGCATTCCGTGCCTCCCCGCATGCTGGAGGAACTGGAAGATATGGAAGAAGAGCTTGTGAGGTTGAAAGGGGAATGACGTCCGGAGATAATGCGGCGCTTGCCAATGTTGCTGAAGCATTAAGCAAACAGTTTTCCCTAGAAGAAGCTCGATGTTTGGCTCAAATCCTGTCAGGCAGTTTCATGGCCGATAGCATCTCATACGATGACCTGGACCTCGACCCTGACATGAAGGATGACATGATTCTCCTCGCCTATGAAAAGCGTATATTGCTTCCCATGAAATCGAGACGGGGCTCTGCCTGGGAAGACCGAATTTTAACCTTCGAAGAGACCGAAAGATATCACCTTCCGCGTGTAGTTCGCTTCCTGATCGAAAACGCCAAAGATACCGGGGAATGGAACACAGA
The DNA here is from genome assembly GCA_018657655.1 of Chloroflexota bacterium. Classification (GTDB taxonomy): domain Bacteria; phylum Chloroflexota; class Dehalococcoidia; order SZUA-161; family SpSt-899; genus JABMQN01. The sequence goes on from JABHWQ010000265.1 coordinate 1,267, forward strand.
ACCTGCCCTCATTAAGGCACTAGAAGAGGCCGGTGAGGACCAGATTGAAGCGATTATCAGCTACTTGAACAAGCTCATGAAACGAGCCCCCAAATTCGAGTTGGAAGTTGGGGTAATGCAGGCGATTGCTGCAGAACTGGGTTTGGAGATTGATATGCACGATACACTCGACCGTTTCGTCCGATGCGGCATATTGAGCCCTCGAACCCAGCGTTCCCTGCATACCGGGTTTTCCAAGTATGAGATGAATCCTTCACTTTACTGGAAATCGAGGGATTAAAGGAGAGAAATGGATCATCAGGAATTATTGAAACAGATAATCGATCTTGAACTCGATATGTTTGAAAGGGTAAGAACCGCCGAGCCATCGCTGTGCCAGGAAAGGCCGGAGGCATTCAAATCTATGCGGACAATGACCCATTCTGTCCTTTCTGTCCAAACACTGGAATCATATCTTCAAGATTTACAACAAGCCAAAACAGAGGGTAACAACCTGCTGACTCTCAAATACGCCCGAATGGGTGGTCAAATACCTGCTTTGAAAGATAATCCGATCATTAGCGAAATAGTCAAAACGGAAGAGCGATGGATGGTGGAACTATCTCAACAATATCCCCATACAATCAAAGGTGGGACGGGATTCGGGGTTTACCTCTCAGGCGAGTTGGAAACCTATTCAGACAAAACTCTGGAACTGTACGCCAAGGATGTTTCAGAAGCTGACACAGCAGGACGAAATCTGGCTACGGATCGATTTAACTGGCTTTTCGCTCAGATTGGTTACGGATCAATTGCAGAAGCGGAGGAGAAAGCTCGCAAATCGGAGGAGCAAAAAGAATGACAGTAAAGATCACTACACTGAGTGAGAACACAGCCAACCCTGTAGTCCTCGCGGAATGGGGATTAAGTATACTGGTGGAGGGGGACGGGGTCCAGGTTCTGCTTGACACCAGTCAGAGTGTTTCCGTGGCGTATAATGCTAAAATTCTAGGAATTGATCTTTCTACGGTTGATAAACTGGTGATCAGTCATGGGCATTACGACCATACCGGTGGATTCAAAGAAGTCATTGAACAGATCGGAGAAATCGATGTCATTGCTCATCCGGACATGTGGACTGAAAAGTACGCCATATACGGTGATTTCCAGAAATACATAGGTATACCGTTTACCCGTGAAGAACTGGTTTCGCTTGGGGCCAGCTTTCAGCTAACAAAAGACCCTGTCTGGATCACAGATAACATTGTCACTACCGGCGAGATACCCATGACCAATGATTATGAACAAATAGATGCCGGAATGTTTGTTAAAGAGGGGGATTCATTTCAGCCGGATCAACTGTTAGACGATCTTGCTCTTGGTATCAAAACCGAAGCGGGACTTATAGTGATTCTCGGATGCAGTCACCGGGGAATGATTAATACCATCCGCCATTTGCAGAAGATCACCGGAGAGCAAAGGGTGTATGGTGTCCTTGGAGGCACTCACCTTATCAGTGCAACACCGGAACGATTGGCACAGACCACGGCTGACTTGCGCCAAATTGGCGTTCAGAAACTGGGCGTCTCCCATTGTACCGGATTCAACGCCTGCTGCTGGCTTGCCAATGAGTTCCCTGAGGTTTTCTTTTTGAATAACTCGGGTACCGTTCTCTCTTTGCCATAATGGAAATCGAATTTGAACCTGACCTTTCCCACTGCATTCAAACCCTGGCAAAAGAGGAATATGACCGATTACTCATGGAAATTCTCAAAACCGAACAGTCTAATTCTGAGATCAATCAGAGTTTGGAGATGCTAAGGGCATTCCTGGAATCCACCGACTTCCCCAAACTCCGCGGTGAGTACGAGCCATATCTGGTTGAGGGCAAACGGGTTCGGTTTACGCTAAGCCCAATGGCGGATGATGTAGAATATCGGTTTGAGGTAACCTAAGAGGGGGTTTTGTATTGATCATTGTAGGTTTAACCGGTAGCATCGCCTCTGGTAAAAGTACGGTCTCTGAGATGTTTCAAAAACTCGGCGCGTATCTTATCGATTACGATATCCTGGCTCGAGAGATCGTTGAACCCCATGCAAAAGCATGGCAAGCAATCATTGATGAGTTCGGGTCCGAAATTCTAAACAAAGACTTGACCCTCAATCGGGAAAAGCTGGGACAGATAGTGTTCGATAATCCCGATAAGCTTGCAAAGCTCAATCAGCTAACTCATCCGGCAGTCTTTCAAGCAGCTAGCGAGAGGGTAGAGGAAATAGAAAAAATCGATCCGGAGGCCATCATCATTAAAGATGTGCCGTTGCTGATTGAGACTGGAATTCATAAGACCGTTGACAAAGTGATAGTTGTTTCAGCCACAAAGGAAAATCGACTTCAGAGATTGATGGACCGCGGTTTCTCTCATGATGAGGCTGAAAAGCGTATCGCATCGCAGTTACCAATACGTGAAAAAGTGAAACACGCCGACTTTGTGATTCACAATGATGGTTCGATCGGAGATACGCAAAAGCAGGTACAAGAGATTTTCAAATCTCTCAAAAATAAATCGCTAACATAGATTTGGTATTTTAGGAGGATAAGCTGTGGCCACAAAAGAACAGGTGGAAGCGGTACTGGACAAGGTGATGGTACCGGTAGTAATGCGGAGCGTAATGGAGTTGAATCTGCTGCGCGGTGTAGAGATCAAAGACAACAGGATGAAGATATCTCTTTCAAACGCAGCGCTTGCTGATGATGTTCGCGACTCACTCAGGAATGAAATACAAGATAAACTCCGGGGAATGGAAGGGATTGACGTGGTTGCTGTGGACTATGAAGACAGCAGACCTATCGACATAAACAAGGTCGGCAAAATCATTGCCGTAATGAGCGGCAAGGGTGGAGTAGGCAAGTCGCTGGTAACAGGACTGCTGGCAGTGAGTATGAAGCGGCAGGGCAAAACGGTAGGTATCCTGGATGCCGATATCACCGGACCGAGCATCCCCAAGATGTTTGGAATTGACTCTCGCCCCTCGGGAAGCGAGAACGGACTGCTCCCGGTAGTGACCAAAACCGGAATCGAAATCATGTCTATCAATCTCCTGCTGCCCAACGAAGATGATGCCGTAATCTGGCGCGGGCCCATTATTTCAAAATCTATTCAGCAATTCTGGGAAGACGTGTTATGGGGAACACTGGACTATTTGATAGTAGATATGCCACCCGGAACCGCCGATGTTCCGCTAACGGTAATGCA
>JABHWQ010000218.1 GCA_018657655.1 Chloroflexota bacterium
ATTCTCATTCGAATCTTTTACTTCCCTATATCTTGTTACTTGATTTAGGGATTCTTGGCCTGGTTACCCTGCGACCTTGGCGCTGGATGACTCTACTTGGTCTGGTTGGTTCTCTGATACTCTATGGTATTTGGTATACAAAGTTTGGAGATGAGTCCAGTCTATTGTTGGCCCAGTCTTCGCTGTCCGGTATTTTCCTTGTTTTTATGGCCGCAACCACCATCTTTCATATTCAGTGGCGTCGACTTCCCGAACCGGTAGATCTGCTGCTTATGTCACTTAATGCGGCCACTTATTTTGGTATAAGCTATGCTCTTCTCTGGGATGATTACCGATCTTGGTTGGGTGGTTTTAGTATTATTTTGGCTGGCCTCTATCTGCTGTTAGCTTACGTTGCTATGCTGCGCAGTCATAAAAACGAACAGTTGAGTCTGTTCGCCATAGGTATCGCGATAGTGTTCTTGACTATTGCCGTACCGGTGCAACTCGGAAGTTCCTGGATTGCAGTGGCATGGGCGGCGGAAGGTGCAGTACTTATGTGGCTTGCGTCACGTCTTCGCCTGCCACAGCTCAGAGTTTTCAGTATTGGTGTGTTCGTAGTGCTGTTGGGCAGGCTGTATTTTGCTGATGCGATAGTGGGTCAAGATGACTTCCGCCCGATACTGAATGATATGGTCCTCGCTTTTGTAGCTAGCATCGCTGCCCTGTATATTGCATCATGTTGGCTAAGACGCGACAAAACGGTAAAAGAGACATGGCTATTCCCTGTAATGATTTGCGCTGCGAATGTCCTTACCCTTTGGCTCGTAAGCGCCGAAATTGTAAACTTCATTGACAGCAAGATTATTGATGAACAACTCGATGCCAGCACCAGATATATCCGCAACCTTGAAAATGTCCGAAGTATATCATTGGTCGCGCTTTGGGCATTGTATGGTCTTGGCTTGGTCATAATGGGAATTGATAAAAAAATACAGTGGATGCGTTTGGGTGGATACGCTGTGCAGATATTGGCTGTTGGCATAGTACTGACGCAACTCAACCATGCTCATGCGATGGTAGACCGCGACAACTCCACCCCGATTTTCAATTGCAGTTTTGCAGCTTTTGCTATCAGCGTCACAGTTCTATATATCTCATACTACTTACTCCAAAAACCAAAAACTGAAATTCACGCAGAAGAAACCAAATTACTGCCGGCGTTCGTACTGGTATCAAATTTCCTTTCCCTCTGGGTTTTGAGTGCCGAAGTTGTGACTTTCTTCGGTAGCGGAGATGCCAAGAGTTTGTCCTTGACTGTGTTATGGGCCATGTACGCCTTCATCCTGATCATGGTAGGGATAACCTGGCAATGGAGGTGGGTTCGCTTAGGTGGCTTGGTCTTGGTGGGGGTAGCAGGTTTCAAACTGTTTGCCATCGATACTTTCACCCTTGAAAGTGGCTATCGTGTGGCAGCTTATCTCACCTTGGGCGTCCTTTTACTTGCCGGTGGTTTCGCCTACCAACGATTCTCAAATGTAATAAAGAGATTCTTTTTCGAATAAAAGTATTCGATGGGAAGGACGCTCGCACTTGGGTTTCCTTGACACGAATCAAAAGCAATCATAAAATAGCAGCAATGATGACCGATGAAGAGCGAACCCGGCGACTGCAGGGTAAGAAGGTGATCTTGCGGCAAAAACAACTCAACGATGCCGCTAACGATTTCAACTGGGCAACCGATCACGAATTGATGCGGCTGGATGCTGGTGAGCCCTATCAAATGGTTTTCTCAGTATATTTTTCAGTTTATTCCGAAGGATTAAACGATCCGGGGAAAAGGCAATTTGCCATTGAGACGCTGGATGGAGTGCATATAGGCAATTGTGTTTGCTATAACATCGATAAGCCCAGAAAAGAGGCGGAACTGGGCATATTGATCGGAAATCGCGATTACTGGGGGAAAGGGCATGGCTCAGATGCCGTGAATACTATGGTCCGATATATTGTTGAAGATTTGGGAATGCAACGAATATTTCTGCATACCCTGGAATGGAATATCAGGGCTCAGGAATGCTTTGAACGATGTGGGTTTGCTCCTTGCGGTCGCATCATGAAAAAGGGCTATGAGTTCATTGAAATGGAACTTATGCGGGACAAATTTGAAGGAATAGAATTTCCATCCCCTGAATTATCGGGCTAGTGCTTGTTGCTACCAGCCGCTTGCCTCATATCTGCGTAAGATTCGTTACTCGACTATCCCATTCTATCTACTGTTTGTCCACTCCACCCGAAGCGAAACGCAAAGTGAGTTCTATTTCAGTTTCAGCGAGAGGGGTCTTGTTCGCCCGAGTTTCATGATCGTGCAAGACCGGGATAACATGGGACTGGGGAATAGGGCATTGGCCTGATATCAGATATTAGCTTGCAATTGAGGGGCGGGTTTTGTACCCGCCCCTTTTGTATTACAAATACAATCCACCAGTAGCGTTGAGCACGTTTCCGGTAATAAACTCAGCCTCGGGCAGGGTCAGCAGGTAAATACACTGCGCAGCCTGCTCAGGGGTAGTCATTCCCCCGAATATGGTTTGAGTTTCCATTCTCTCAACCATTCCCTCCCGGGCCTTTTCCGGAATGCCGGTCTTCTCGCCAAAGGCTTGCTCTGAGGCGTCTTTGACCGCAGTAAACCTGGTATCAACGCCACCAAAAGCAACCGCGTTGACTGTCACGCCGTACCGCATCCATTCACGGGCCAATGTTTTAGTCATGCCGATTATACCTGCCTTGGAGGCGGCATAATTGATCTGCCCCATGTTGCCGGCCAGTCCCACCACAGAGGATATGTTTATAACCCGTCCATTATGCCCTTTCTTCATCATGTGTTTGGACGCTGCTCTGATGCAATTGAAAGTACCGGTGAGGTTTATATCGATGACCAGCTGCCACTGCTCCTC
>JABHWQ010000382.1 GCA_018657655.1 Chloroflexota bacterium
AACAAGAGCGGCGGCCACCACTATCACTCGATTGAGAGTATTCATGATCGTGCCATATTTGAGAGTTTGCTAAGGTACAGAATCTCTTTTTCGATTGAATCTACTCCAGTCTCCCGGACATCCTTTCGGGGAATTCAATGCCGGCAACTGTTATATTGATTTCTTTGGCTACCAGTCCACTGATATCAAGAAGGCGGGCAGCTACATTTTTGCGAACGTTTATGATCATGTTGGGAATGTTGAATCCATAGATGACGTTCACTGTGAGGTCGACTATGGCCTCTTTCTTGCCAGTCTCAACTTCAACTCCTTGGGACCTCTTCTCAGAGCGGCCAATACTTTTCGAGAATGATCGCCGGACAGATGTTGTGCCCATACTAGCAACGCCCTCGATTTCCAGTGCTGCCACGCCGGCGATAGAGGCTATCACGTCGTCGTCAATGCTGGTTTCTCCTCCAACCATGATTTCCTCAACTTTTTCCAGTTCTTCCAGCCTTTGTCCCATCTCTTTCTCTTTGATCTTTGCATGGTCCATGTTCTCCCCCCTTTTTTGTGATATTGGAACCTATATGGCGGACGGTGGAAACAATTAATTACCGTCGATTGGAAAAGTGCAAATGCAACTTTTATGAAGGTGATACAAATATTAATACTTAGCCTGTTTAAAAGTAATAAAACCGGGGCCGAAAATGTTGAATATTTATAACATTTTAACCTTATATAAGTGTTTGACCGGTTTTCTTGTAGTTATCTAGGGAATCTCCTTGAATAAATCCTGTCACTATTATCTCATGATTCGAGACTTATTCAGAGATTCCTTTACTATATTATTATACAAGTCGCGCGGAGTGTCGCTGGCGTTTTACGATGTAAAAGCCGCAGTTGTACCGGAATAGGAGTATCAGGCACAACCAACAATGTCCAATTCTGCTTACTAATCGGTGTGATGTGAGCATCTATCCATGGTCCGTCGGCACGGGCTTTGAAGCCATCGAGGGTATATTTGGCGGCTTATTATACAACACTGAGGTTAGATTTAGAAGTGTTCGGTGTCAGCGATGGTGATGGTTTTCAGCAAAACTGCAAGGATATGACCCTCATTTTATTACAAGTCTAACTTGATTTCTTGACGTTTTAGTGGGAGGCGTGTAGTATACAGTCCGTCTGGGGATACGGACGGAGACCAACTATCACTGAATAAATCTCCTAAATTTGAACGTTAGAAGGTGCGACAATGATATACGATAACATATTGCAGGATATCGGCAATACGCCGCTAATAAGAATAAATAGACTGAATCCAAATAAGAATGCTGCCATCTATGCCAAAGTGGAAGGGAACAATCCCACGGGAAGCATCAAAGACAGAATCGCATTGAAGATGATCGAACAGGCAGAAGCGGAAGGGAAACTGACGGAAGGGAAAGCGATCATCGAACCGACATCAGGAAACACCGGGATAGCGCTGGCTATGATTGGAATTGTCAAAGGATATAATGTAGAGATTGTTATGAGTAAGGCAGTTTCCCAGGAAAGAAGGAAGATGATCCAGGCGTTCGGAGCGAAGGTTACTTTGACACAGGCTGAGCTGGGTACAGATGGTGCAATTACAAAGGCAAGGGAACTAGCAAGCAAATACCCTGAAAAATACTTCATGCCGGATCAGTTTTCGAATGAACACAACAAAATTGCACACTACAAGACAACCGGTGAAGAGATCTGGAAGCAGACAAACGGCAAGATTGACTATTTTGTTTCATCAGTGGGAACATCAGGAACAATTATGGGGGTAGGAAAGGCGCTCAAGGAAAACAACCCGGACATAAAGATAGTCTGTGCCCATCCGGTTAAAGGGCATTACATTCAAGGTCTTAAAAACATGGAAGAGGCGATAGTCCCCTCAATATACGATGCATCGCAAATACATGAGACTATTATGGTGGAAACGGAAGATGCATTCGAAATGACCCGACAGATCGTCAATAGCGAAGGCATCTTCGTGGGAATGAGTAGCGGGGCAGCTCTCTATGCCGCACGGCAAGTCGCTACAGAGATCGGATCAGGAGTGATAGTAGTCATCTTTCCTGATAGAGGAGAGAAGTACTTGAGTACAGACTTGTTCCATTTGAAATGATGGCCTAAAGTAGATTTTTCACAGGAAGGCTTTCCCGGAATTGGACCGACGTTAAACCAAATCAATGGGTTTGCCTTGCAACGATGAATGTTGATTTCAATGTGAGTGCCGCTTCACCCTCTTGATTTGTTATCTCAACAATAGTACAAACAATGCCATGATTAGAATTGCTTTGCGATTCGCGTTTTTCAATACACTCTGAGGTCATGGTATGAAGGTCTCCAGGCCGTGCAGGATTAGGGAAATGCATACGCCTCAACCCATGAGGCATCTGCCTCGACCACAGATTGACTGTTAATCAGAAGGTCTATATCGCTAGAGGGTGCAAAAATATTGATTGGGTCACGCGTTATGTTCATTAAGGCTACTTTCTCTAGCATGCGCTCTGTCAGCCATCCTTCCTAAAGTCATCTAACGCTAAATATTGGAAAGACATTTTATGCATCTCAAGTATCATCATAGTATCGGTACTCGTGATACCTGCCACTTTTGTAAGCTCTGTTCGCAGGAACCGCGAGAGTTCTCTTGATGATTTGAAGAGAACATAGATGACTATATCGTACCTGCCGGCTGCCGTGAACACCAAATGAACACACGGAAAGGCGGTCAGCTTGTCTGCAGCAGCATTGACCTGCTTGGGAGATACATTTAGCCCGATCATGGCGAATGTTCGGAATCCTAATACGACCGGATCGCTGAATCCTACGACATTCGTGATCTTGTTCTCTAGGAGTCGCTGCAACTTCTTGGCCATGTGATTTCGACTGACTCCAAGCTTCTTTGCGAGGGTTGAGACTGACTGTCTGCCATCTGTCTCCAACTCCTTCAGTATTGCCAAATCTAACTCATCTAACTCAATATCTGTTGTTCCGTCCATTATTGATCTTCCTTCATGTGTGAGCGGTCTCCAAGGCCGTTATTTAAGATTACACTACCCTAGGTACGAGCTGAATACAAGGATTGGTTGATTGTTTTCGGGTGTACCTATAAGTGTGTGGTATTCTAGCACTGCATATGCAACATGTCAATGCAATGATATGGTACACAAACAATATGCCAATAGAAATGTTTTCAATATAGGCATAAAGATTACACGAAGTCAATCCCAGAAAGCAATACGCACTTTTTTGCCTTGACACCCAATAAGATAATGACCTATAATCGCAGTTAAAGTAATACAGGTAGAGTTTTATATAATTTACCAGCTATGTTTGAACTCTGATTCATACACCTTGCACGAGTATCATAAAAATTGAAAACCTTTAGACGTGTGCGGATAGTTTACGGTCATATTACAGTCATGTGGGGGAAAGAATGAAAGAATCATCTTCAAATCTCCGAGTTGTTGAAATTGGTCAAGGAATATCGGCTCCATATTGCACCAAGTTACTCGTTGATATTGGTGCCGATGTCCTCAAAATTGAATTTCCCGGTACGGGCGACTTTTTGCGTTCAATCGGATCATTCCCTGATAATCTTTCAGATCCAACCAAAGGTGCCTTGTTCGAGTATCTAAATGCTGGCAAGAGTAGCGCGGTATTGGACCTTTCACTGGAGACCGACGTGAAGGTCTTGCTGGAAGCCATCGCCAAAGCGGATATTCTCATAGAAGACTTGGGGCGCGGCATATTAGAAAAACATGGAATCGATTTTTCACGTCTTAAGAAAGCCAATCGCAATATTGCCGTTGTTAGAATCTCAGATTTTGGTCAGGATGGCCCTTATGCCAGTGTCCCTGCCACAGATTTTACCGTTCAAGCGGCTGCGGGATGGGTATGGAAACATTATGCTCCCGGACGCAATCCAGTTCAGGTGGGTGGGCGTGTCACCGATTTCATCACGGGTGTCTATTCGGCTTGCGCAGCTCTAACGGCGCATCGTATTACCCGTAGACTGGACACGTCCGTTATGGTCGATATCTCCAAGCATGAGTGTCTGCACGCAACACTCTCTCAACCGGCACTACAAACTCAAGTATTGCAGGAAATGGGATGGGGCCCTCAAGAGGATCGGGTATTCCCGATTCCCGGAGTAATGAAGTGCGCAGACGGCCTCGTTGGTATCAATTTGCTGACCGCCCGTCATTTTGAAGATTTCTGCAATTTGGTAGGCATACCTCAGCACATCCCTAATCAAATAGCGCTTCAGTTGGCGGGACCTTTGCTGGATGCATTTCATCGGGATGTTCAACCCTGGGTGAGCGAGCGAAGTTTGGATGAAATCGTTGACATCTTGCAGTCGCTCCGAATCCCTGCCGTTCCCGTTTCCAATGGGCGAACCCTTCCGGAGTTAGCACAATTGAAATTACGCGGGTTCTATAAAAAGTATCCGGATACTGGCTTTCTCCAACCGGTCAAGCCGTGGCGGATTAAGCCAGAACCCGAATTCGATTACCACCGGGCACCTCGACTTCCGGAACATGGGGTCGGTAACAGTGAGATATGGCAACCTGATAGAGAGTCTTCACGAACACTTGAGGCAACTGCCGGCAACGACAATACCCTGCCTTTTAGTGGCCTCAAAGTGATTGATATGGGCATCATGTGGGCCGGACCCTACGTCGGCTGTTACCTGGGTGCCTTTGGGGCAGACGTTATTAAAGTGGAATCTATTCAGAGGCCAGATCCTTTTCGGTTCAGCGGATCATTCATGGAAATGGGGAGCGACTGGTACGAGCGCAGCGCATTATTCCAGGGTACAAATCTCAACAAACGGGATTTAACTCTCAACCTGAATCAAGATGAGGGTAAGCGGATATTCGAGAAACTGGTGGCTCAATCCGATGTGTTACTGGAAAACTTTTCCCCACGGGTCCTCGAAAATTTCGGTTTCGGACCCGAACGTCTGCATGAAATCAACCCTAAACTGATCATCCTTCGAATGCCCGGTTTCGGACTTGAAGGTCCGTGCAAAGACTATGTAAGCTTTGCGATGTCCATAGAGCAGGCCAGCGGAATGGCATATGTCACCGGTCGTCCTAATGAGCTACCGTTAAATCC
>JABHWQ010000447.1 GCA_018657655.1 Chloroflexota bacterium
CCAAAAGGGCCGGATCTATGCCGGCGTTCATACTCTTGCCTTTCATATAAGCCAATGCAAGATCCACGCGGGGACCGAGGCTTTCCGGGTCTTTCTGGTGTTCCTGTAATTTCGGTCGTTCATTTTGAGGGGTGGCTATACCTTTCTCAATTGCCTGAAGGATCATCTTGCCGTAACGTTGACGGTTCTTCTCAGATAGTTCTTTTAACGAGGACACGTTTGTGGTTGAGCTGGGTTTTTGCTTAACAAGACTTAAAAGCACCTCGTCTGGTAGTATCCATAGTCTCGGACAATTGCGTCGTCTAGCTTCCTCTTCACGCCATGCGGCCAATTCGCGCAAGATGGCCATCTTCATGGATTCCATCCTTCCCGATCCTTTGACCCGGCGGAACTGCTCTTGTGGATCATTGTCCTGATATAGGTGAGGATTATCGTATTGGGCAAGTTCTTCTGCTAGCCATGAGTCTCTATCCAATTCCCTTGCTTTTGAAAGGAGTACATTGTATAGCTCGGGAAGATAGCGCACATCGTCCATAGCGTAGGAGATTTGCTTCTCGGTTAGTGGCCGTTGTAGCCAGTCTGTTCGGGTTTCAGTTTTAGACAGGTTAATATTGATACCCTCATGCAAGAGGGCGCTCAAAGAAATTGATGAACTAAGCCCCACGAAGCCGGCTGCACATCGAGTATCAAAGATGTTTTTAGGAAGGCTGCCGGTAGTTCTTCGGAGGATGGTTAGGTCCTGCTGTGCATCATGGAGGATTTTGACTATGTTGGGATCGGAAATAATTTCACCCAGAGGAGACACATCTTCAATTGCCGGAATATCGATAATGTGCGGTTCCTCGTCCGGAATCCCCATTTGCACAATTCCCAGGGATGGATAGTAGGTTTGTTCCCAGACAAACTCCGTATCAATGGCAACGCATGCCGCCTTTTTGGCACGGTCGATCAGCAGGGAAAGCTCGTTAGATGTTCTGATCATGATATCCTATTGTAGCACTATTACTCTATTATTTGATCTTCAGGATTTGGCTCACGGCATCGATGACGGATTCGATAGACGCTACTTGCATCAGATTTCCCTGAAGACTCCTTACTCCGGTTTGCCCATGCAAATACCTGCCCATATGTCCTCGGAATGCCTCACAGGCGAGACGCTCTACTCTTGGGGAATGGTGCTTGCGGAGTTTGTTTTTCGCCTCCATAACTTCATAGAGCCCTATCAGGTGTTCGGCGATCACTTCCTTGCGTTCGATTGCCGATGGCGGATCGTATGGCAATCCTTTCCACGAATGCAGAATTTCCTTGAAAATCCATGGATTGCCAATTGCTCCCTTGCCGATCATTACCCCATCCACGCCTGTTAGTTCTAACATCTCGGATGCCTTTTGGGCGTCGGTAATACCGCCATTACCGATGACTGGTATGGAAACCTCAGATTTCACCCGTTTAATAGCTTCAAAATCTACTGGCCCACTGTGCCGCTTTGTGGCTGGTCTCCCATGAATGAAGATGGCGCCAGCTCCCCCTGCTTCAACAGCCTGGGCTACTTCCGAAATATTGACCAGCGACGGAGAGATTCCCGTGCGGGTTTTGACGGTTACGGGCAGTGAAGTGTTCTCTAATACTTTCTCCACGATAGTCCGAATCTTCTCCGGTTCCCGCATTAACGCTACTCCCGCACCTTTTCTGGCTATCTTGCGAACGGGGCATCCGCAATTGATATCGATCAGGTCGAAACGGCCCAACGATTCGATTATTTCCGCTGCTGCTGCGAACGCGTCTGGATCTGAGCCGTATATGTGCGCTCCAACCGGCCGTTCTTCCGGGGAAGAATCCAGGTATATCATTGTCTGGGGTAAGCGACGGCGTACTCCTTCTACAGGTACCATTTCCGTAAAGCTCAGACCACTGCCGAGTTTTTGGCAGATATTCCGAAATGGTAGAGTGGTATATCCTGCCATTGGGGCCAGCATTACAGGGGTCTCGACTACGATCTCTCCAATTTTGAGGGGCTTGATATTCATTTGATACTTTCTAGTCTGTACGTGAAATAGGAATGGGCTTCTGAGAATATCTCATCGATTTGTTTGGATTGAGGCAGGGGGTTTTTTATCGATTCCAGATAATGCCGTTCGTAAATACGATGAAGAGTCGGCTCGAAATAGACATCGTATATCCATCCCACCTGCAGCAGCTTGAAGTCATTCAGGTTGCGGGCATCGGCATAATTGGCGATTTTTCTGGCTATAAGTTCCTCATATATGCTTTCTGATATGCCAGGGGTATCAGGAAGATTGTGTACTATTGTCCCGTCCCCATTTTTATTATCGTTGTTATAGTATGCAGTGAATACCTGCCAGATATCCAGCTTATCCGCATCGCGTAGCAGCTTGCCGAAAAACAGGCATCGCTCTGATTCAACTGAGGGCAGGTCTCGCCTGTTGTGGTAACTGATCGCTCGGAAGATAAGGTCTTGCTCTGGCTCATTCAGGTCTTTCAATACCTGTTTTTCTTTAAGGATATCAACTCCGAATTCCGCATGATTTACAGATCCGCTGTCGGCAAAGGTTCCATACTGAATGTATTGTTCGAATCGGCCAACATCATGAAATAGCGCCGTGATCTCAGCTAGTACGAGGTCTTCGCCATTCAGACCCAGGTTTTCTCCGATATACCTGATTTCCTGGCAGACCCGATGCGTATGATCTTCTTTTAGGATGATGTTATGGTCGTTATCAGTATCGTTGGTTTTGAAGGTTGCGACATAGTTAGCAAACCATGTTTTCAAATTGTTCAGGGTTGCATAGTTCATCTAGTTGATAACCTCATGATTCGTCAGGTATTTGTGGGTTCGGAAGCATGGAAAGGGAGATTCGCTTGCGGTTCTTGTCGACCGCCAGCACCGTCACGCTTACCTTTTGACCAATTTTAACTTCATCAGCCGGATTCTTGACGAAATGATCGGCGAGTTGGCTGATATGTACCAATCCATCCTGGTGCACGCCAACATCCACAAATGCCCCAAAATTTGTTACGTTGGTTACAATTCCTGGCAATTTGATTCCTGGTTGAAGATCGTCGATGGTGTTGATGCCATCGGCAAACGTAAACGCTTCGAACTGTTCCCTCGGATCGCGTCCTGGCTTGGTCAGTTCGTCCAAAATGTCCGTCAGGGTGGGCAGGCCTACCGTATCGGTAACGTACTTATTCAGGTCGATTTTCTGCCGCAGTTCATTAGTTGACATAAGGTCGGCCACTGTGCAGTTGAAATCCTTGGCCATTTGATCGACTATCCGATAGCTTTCCGGGTGAACTGCACTACCATCAAGTGGGCTGACTGCCCCGCGGATACGCAAAAAGCCGGCCGCCTGTTCGAAGGCTTTTGGACCCAGGCGCGGCACTTTATTAAGCTCCTTACGACTGTTGAAGGGTCCGTTCGTGTCCCTGTAATCGATGATGTTCTTTGCCAATGTCGGTCCCAGTCCGGCCACATAGTTCAATAACTCTTTACTGGCGGTATTAACTTCCACACCCACGGCGTTAACGCAACTCATTGCCGTATCATCGAGGCTTCTTCTGAGCCAACCCTGGTCCACATCATGCTGATACTGTCCCACGCCGATCGATTTAGGGTCGATTTTTACCAGTTCAGCCAGTGGGTCCATCAGCCTCCGACCGATAGATACTGCTCCTCGGACGGTGATGTCATGATCAGGGAATTCCTCTCGAGCCACTTCCGAAGCAGAGTATATCGAAGCACCGCTTTCGTTCACCATCACAATAGGTATGGAGTTCGGGAGGTTGAGGCTGCGAATAAACGATTCTGTCTCCCGGCTGGCGGTACCATTGCCGATCGCGATGGCCTCAATCCGGAAGCGGTCAATGAGTTCAAGGGTGATCTTTTTGGCTTCCTCAACCATTTTTTGAGATTGGGTGGGGTATATGGTTGTGTTGTGAAGCAGTTTGCCTTGCCGGTCAAGACAGGCAACTTTGCATCCGGTACGATATCCGGGATCGATAGCCAGGGTTGCTTTTTGACCCAGTGGTGATGACATAAGAGCCTCGCGCAGATTGCGGGCGAATACCTTTATGGCCTCGCTATCGGCCCGCTCCTTGGCTTCATTGCGGATTTCGGTTTCAATTGAAGGCCCGAGCAATCGCTTGTACGAATCATCACTTGCGAGTTG
This sequence comes from Chloroflexota bacterium, assembly GCA_018657655.1. Classification (GTDB taxonomy): domain Bacteria; phylum Chloroflexota; class Dehalococcoidia; order SZUA-161; family SpSt-899; genus JABMQN01. The sequence continues at coordinate 4,191 of JABHWQ010000447.1, forward strand.
TACCTGCTGAGCGGCAGGACTATCGTTCTTTATGTATTGTCGTTTGATAAGGTAGAGAGCCATCTCTTCCGGAGGTCGTATGGACAGTTTAAGATACCCCTCACTTTCGCCGCGGAACACCGCTAGTATTCGGTGGCTTGGCGATTTGGAGATCGGTTCTTCACTCTCAAAATAATCTCGGTATTTGGCACCCTCTTCCTCTTTACCTTTGGCAACCTTGGATTGGAAAGTCCCGCTACGTGCAAACAATCGACGCGTTTCCTGGCGGGTTCGGGCGTCTTCGCTAATCCATTCAGCCATGATATCTCGGGCGCCGGAGAGTGCATCGTCA
>JABHWQ010000481.1 GCA_018657655.1 Chloroflexota bacterium
GACCTATTTTGCCGCATGGAGCCTGGAACAGGAAACACCGTGCAGTGCAGAGGTAGCCAAAGCCAAGACCTGTGTTAACGAAGCATACAAATACTGCACCCGCATGGGCGTTCAAATACACGGTGGTATTGGCACCACTCATGATCACGATATCGGGCTTTTCTATCGCCGATCACGGCAGGCAGCGCTCCTGTTTGGCGATACCGAGGATTCCCTCATAAAAATTGCACAGGAGATGGGCCTTTAGCCCTACGGAGGATTAAGTATTATGGATTTCAACCTGACTCCAGAACAACAAGCTCTAAAGGCTGAATTCGACGAGTTCTTCAAGGAAGAGGAAAAGCGGGCTCCTGAGGGATGGGTCGGAGGCTTTGAAACCCGTTTTGAAAATGACGATAACTGGGAATACTACCGTTCCTGCATCGATAATGCTGCCAAAAAAGGTTGGCTTTCTCTGCCCTGGCCCAAAGCATACGGAGGACGAGAACTGAGTTATATCGAGCAAGCCCTTTTCGCCCAGAGTGCAGAATACCACCGGGTCCCCGCCATCGATGTTCACCTATCCATCGTGTCCGCGGGAATTCTCGCCTTCGGAAGCGAGGAGATTAAAAGTGAATGGCTGCCCCGAATGGCCAAAGGCGAGATTGACTTTGCCCAATGCTGGAGCGAACCGAACGCCGGGTCTGATCTTGCTTCACTTACTACTAAAGCCGTGGAAGACGGTGACGACTATGTGATCAATGGGCAGAAAATATGGACCACCGGGGCCCATCGAGCCAACCATCTTTTCATCCTGGCCCGGACAAATCCGGATGTGAAAAAGTCCAAAGGTCTCACCTATTTCCTGTGTGATATCAACACACCGGGGATCACCGTCCGTCGTCTGGATTATATGAACCGCACTCATGTTTACAACGAAACCTTCTTCGACGATGTGAGGGTACCAAAGAAGAACATCGTGGGAGAGGTAGACAACGGTTGGTACGTAACCATGGCCGGCGCCAACTTCGAGCGTTCCGGTGCTGGTGGTATTGCAGCCATGCAGCGGGATATGGAAGATCTGGTCCAGTTTTGTAAAGAGCATCAACGTGGCGGTAAAGCCATTAGCCAGGACCCCATGGTTCGACGCAAACTGGCAAAAATGGCAGTAGATCTGGAAAAGGCTCGCCAATGGGCTTACTGGGTTTCCTGGCAGCAGAGTGCTGATCCATGGGCCTTTTCTGAACCCTCGGCAGCCAAGTATTTCATGACCGAGTTCATGGTACGCATGTCCAATGAAGCCGTGGAGATCATGGGCCTGTATGGAACTTTAAAGCAGGGTTCCAAGTGGGCCAAGTTGAAAGGGAAATTTGAAAGCAATTGCCAGGCCACACTTGGATTCACCATCGCCGGAGGCAGCTCGGAAACCCAAAAGAACATCATCGCCTGGATGGGACTCGGTCTACCCCGAATGAAATAGGTATTTATCTATAGATGAATTGCACTCAGACAACTCAAATGGAGGTGATCTCGGATGCCAATCAACAAGATCGTACCGAGCTTCGATGAAGCGGTAGCTGACATGTTCGATGGGGCCACCATACTGGTCGGCGGTTTCGGCACTGTTGCCAGTATCGCCACATGCCTGCTGGAAGCCGTATACCGCAAAGGAGTAAAGGATCTTATTACCGTCTCAAATGCAAGCGGTTTTGGTGCAGATATCTGGAAACTACAGGGGGCTCCGTTCCCGGAAGACATGGATATCCTGGTCAGAAACGAACGCATCAAAAAGGCAATTGTATCGGCCCCTGTGAGTGCTTTGTACGTAAATAACTTCGAGAATCTGCTGCGAGCAGGGAAAGTCGATTTGGAAATGGTTCCCCAGGGCACGCTGGCAGAACGGGTAAGAGCTGCCAAAGCAGGTCTCGGGGGCATCTACGTTCCTGTGGGTATCGGAACCATAGTCGAAGAAGGAAAAGAAAAGAAAACAATCGATGGCCGTGAATATTTACTTGAACTACCTATAAAGGCCGATTTCGCGTTAATTCATGCTCACAAGGGAGATCGCTGGGGCAACTTGGTCTACAACGGAACATCGAGAACATTTAATCCCACTATGGCCGGAGCAGCCAAGATAACCATCGCTGAAGTTGACGAGATAGTGGAACTGGGCGAACTCGACCCGGAACACATCATCACACCCGGCGTGTATGTTGATAGAGTTGTAGAGCGTCCGAAAGTATACGATACGGGAGATGCTGAGATAACTGACAAACAGGCACTGGAATCCCTCAAAAAGTTTCAGGATGATGTTAAAGAAGCTACAGACAAGTAAGGAGAGTGCTCGATGAGTGAGAATCTTCTGAGAAAAGAGAAACTTGATAGACAGGTAATGGCCCTTAGAACAGCTAAGGAATTTGAAGATGGGCTCTGTGTCAACCTGGGAATTGGAATTCCTATGCTGGCCTCCAATTTTGTTCCGGCTGGAAGAGAAGTAATATTCCACAGTGAGAATGGGGTCATGGGATATGGAGAGATCACACTCCCGGGTGAAGGTAGTCTTGACCTGGTGAATGCCGGCGGTCAGACGGTGCACCATCAACCAGGGATGGTCTTTTTTGGTCACGATGAATCATTTGCCATCGTCAGAGGTGGGCACCTGGATATCAGCGTGATGGGAGCCTACCAGGTTTCCGAAAAGGGAGATTTGGCCAACTTCATGATCCCGGAAAGGAAAATCGGCACAATTGGTGGTGCCATGGACCTTGCCGTCGGGGCAAAAAAATGCATCATAGTGATGAACCACGTTGCCAAGACCGGCGAGTTCAGAATTGTGAAAAAACTGAATTACCTTCCGACAGCTCTGAACTGTGTCGATATGATTGTCACTGATATCGCTGTTATCGATGTAACTGACAAAGGACTGGTTCTAAAAGAATATGCCCCCGGATGGACACCGGAAGAGGTCCAGCAACTAACCGAACCTACACTCATAATTGACCCTGGTTGCGGTGAGATAACTCTTATGTAGTCGAGCTTGACGGTACAAAAAGAATCACTATCTCGCTACAATAGTCTCCAAAGCAATTGTTTGACCAGGACCCTCTGGAATATTGGGGGTTCTTGGTCATTAATAAACGATTCAGGGTCTTTTCTATGTAGGATGCGATGTGGGCGACTATGGGATCGGTATCCATCAAGCCACGGATTCCGCCGTTAATATATGTGAGACGGTGACAAAATACTATCTCACATATATAGCCGGAGCATAGGGACAATCAATCTTAGCTCAAATATGAAAAATGGCGCGTTTCACCGCTCCCTTTCTTGCGAATATCACTTATCCAGTGAGCTGTCCACTATAAGCCAGATACTCTCGCCATTCCGGGGGAGTGAGGAAGGGATATACAACGTACGGA
>JABHWQ010000212.1 GCA_018657655.1 Chloroflexota bacterium
CAGGTTTATCAAGCAATGCAATAGAAGATACTATGTCTCCCTTGACAAGTCTTATCGTTCTCACACCCTGGGTACTTCTGCCCAGTTTTGATATCCCCTTCAACGGCATACGGATGATAGTCCCATTGCTGGTAGTTACCATCAGCTGCTGAGAGAGATCAACAATAACAGCATCCGCCACATGTCCGGTTTTTTCATTTACAAGATGGGCTCGAAGTCCTCCGCCACCTCGTATCTGCTGTCGGTATTCTTCCAATGCAGTGCGCTTTCCATATCCATTTTCAGTAACCGTTAACAGGAAGGCTTTAGGGCGAGGTATCCCCATTACCACTACAAAATCACCCTTCTGAAGTCTGATGCCGCGCACCCCACCGCTTGTTCGTGAAGCAGTGCGCAGCTTGTCTACCGAGAACCTGATAGACTGACCATTAGAAGTAATCAGGATTGCATCATCCTCGGCGGTAGCTGCCTGAACCGAAATTAATTCATCACTTTTCTCGATATCCATGGCAATGATGCCAGTACTCCGAATCGCTGCAAACCGCTTCAACTCCGATTTTTTAACTTCTCCCATTTTGCTGGCCATGACAATGTATCCGTCAGGAGGGAAATCAGAAGCAGACATAACTGCAGTTATCCGCTCCTCCGTTTCAATTGGAATGAGATTGATAATAGGGATTCCTTTTGCCTGCCGAGTGATTTCTGCAGGAATCCGGAAGCACTTCAATTTGAAAACACGGCCACGATTAGTAAAGAATAGCAGTGTATCGTGGGTATCGGTAATGAGCAGACGCTGAACATCATCTGTTTCTCTGATCTTCATCCCGGTGACCCCTTTGCCACCACGATGCTGGGTTCTATAGGTCTCGATGGGGAGCCTCTTAATGTGCCCTCTGGTACTAAGCGTAACTACTACGTGTTGATGTGGTATCAAGTCCTCAGCCGTGAACGCGCCGATCTCCTCCTGATTGAGTTCCGTACGGCGTTCGTCACCATACTGTTCCTTGACCTGGAGCACCCCTTCTTTAATAAGGAAATCGATTTTCCTGGGATTGGCAAGGAGATCCTCTAAATAAGCTATAGTTCGCAGTAGTTCGGCATATTCATCTTCGATCTTCTGGCGCTCCAGAGCAGCCAGGCGGCGTAGTTGCATATCGAGTATTGCCTGGACTTGTGGTTGAGAAAGTGTGAAATTCTCCATAAGCGCATTCCTGGCATCTTCGACATTCTTTGACCCGCGGATAATCGCAATAACTTCATCGAGATTATCCAAGGCAATTTTGAGACCTTCCAGAATATGAGACCGCTCCTGAGCTTTGCGCAGATCGAACCGTGACCGGCGGGTGATGATTTCATGACGGAACTTGATATATTGCCGTAGTGCCGTCCTAAGATTTATAACTCTCGGCTGCCCATCGATAAGAGCCAGCATATTGACAAAGAAAGACGACTGCATAGCAGTATTCTTATAGAGATTGTTTAACACCTGATCAGGCTGGGCGTCCCTTCTCAACTCAAGTACAACCCGTACTCCTTCTCGACCCGATTCGTCACGTACCTCGGTGACCCCATCGATCCTCTTGTTCTTCATCAGCTCTGCTATTTTAGATACCAGAGTCGCTTTGTTCGTTTGATAAGTAAGTTCGGTAACTACTATCTGATATTTTTTCTTGCCTGCTTCCTCAATATGGCTCTTGGCCCTCATGACGATTTTGCCCCGCCCTGTGGTATAGGCATGTTCAATCCCTTCCCTGCCCAGAATCTCTCCACCAGTAGGGAAATCGGGGCCTGGAACCAGCGGCAACAGTTCTGCAACAGAGGCATCGGGATTGTCAATAAGATAAGCAACGCCGTCACAGAGTTCCCCGAGGTTGTGCGGCGGGATATTAGTGGCCATTCCTACAGCGATCCCTGCAGCACCATTTAGAAGCAAATTGGGCAATTTGGCGGGAAGGGCTGTCGGCTCGGAAAGTTAATCATCAAAGTTGGGAGCAAAGTCTACCGTATCTTTTTCAATATCTGTCAGCATTTCGCCGGCAAGCCGGGTCATGCGAGCTTCTGTATAACGCATAGCTGCCGCAGGGTCATTATCCATGCTGCCAAAGTTACCTTGACCATCGACAAGAGGGTATCTCATGGAAAAGTCTTGCGCCATACGAACCATGGCCTCGTATATGGCGGAATCGCCGTGAGGGTGATACTTACCCATGACTTCACCAACAATACGTGCGCTCTTCTTGTACGATTGGTTGTAAGAAACCCCGAGGTCATTCATTCCATAGAGAATTCTTCTTTGCACCGGTTTCAGGCCATCGCGAGCATCCGGGAGCGCTCGTGAGACGATTACGCTCATGGCGTAATCCAGATAGGCACTCCTTACTTCATCTTCGATACTGACCGGTTTTACAATTCCGATGTCCATTATCCCTCTCCACTTCTTGGCAACTTCTGATATCGAGTGTATCCAATGCTGATTGAAAGGTCAAGCAAGGGTAAGCAGCACTAAAAAATACTGGCCTATTCAAAAATATTTATCCCAAACTGAAAGAAATTCGCATGAACCATTATGGATTATCGCTCATATCATTGTCATCATCATCGGTATCGCTCATCGCCTGGCAAAGCGCCTCAACCAGTTGCGGATCGAACTGGCTTCCCGCAGCCTTGCGCAGCTCCTTGATGGCCACATCATGAGATACCTTCGTCCGATACGGTCGTCTCGTTCTCATGGTCTCATACGCATCAGCGATGCTGATGATCCGTGCACCCAGAGGTATTTTTTTGCGTACTAATCCAGTCGGATACCCGCTACCATCATACCATTCATGATGATGCAGGATCATGGGAACCAGCGCCTTCAGTTCTCCGATATGGCCCACGATCTTCGCCCCTTCAGCAGAATGACGCTGAACCACTTTCCATTCCTCAGGTGTTAGTTTTTCCGCCTTGCCCAGAATCGAATCAGGGACACCAACCTTGCCGATATCATGTAGAAGCGAGGCCGATTGAAGATTCAGCAAATCCCTTTCGGACACTCCTATATGCTGTCCGATTCCAACTGCGATGGCCGCCACTCTGGTTGAGTGACCATATGTATATGGGTCTTTAGCGTCCACCATGGCCGCCAGGGCATAAACCTGTTCTCCCATGGCAACTCCCGGCACCTCTGGGGTATATGCATCCAGCTCGCAGGCCAACACACAGGGGGATCCACCCTGCCTCTTGCATTGATAGAGAGCGGCATCAGCCAGAAACACCAGACCATCAGTTGTCTCCGCATCGTCTGGAAACTGAGCAATTCCTATACTGAACAATAGAGGAACTTGCGAAGCAGAAAACTCGGCTCCGGTTACTCGTAGCCACTTCAACCTGACACGATCCATGACCTGTCTGGCCTTTTCAGCTTTGGTTGAAGGTAGCGTTATCACAAACTCATCACCTCCAAACCGAAAAGCCGTATCGCTTTTCCTCAAGGTTGTCTGAACCGTTTGTGCGAATTCCTTTAGTACTGCATCACCATTGGTATGGCCAAACCTGTCATTATACTCTTTGAATCCATCCAGATCTATCATTACCAAAGATAGAACATTACCATACCGCTGCATACGGCTTATATCACGCTCAAGCACATCATAGAAATGGCGGCGGTTATACAGTCCTGTAACCTCATCAGTTATGGATAGCTCGCTTGTTCGCTCCAGCAGTTGAGCCTTTTCAATGGCCCCACCCACATCACCTCCGATGGTTTCCAATAACCGGATATCCTCTTCGTTGAAATCCTTCTGCTCTGTACTACAGGCACCCAACACTCCAATCACTCTATTCTGTGACTTGAGGGGCAAATTTATCATGGTCTGGATATTGATCCCCTGCAGAGCTTCCTTGTGACCAGGAGCAACTCGTTCATCTCCACTGAAGTCAGTAACAGTGATCACTTTCCCAGTCAATGTAGCGTCGCCAACAATACCCGTATCCAACAGAACCTCGCCAAACAGGTTGATCAGTTCCTCATCAGAACCATTATGAGCGACCATTACCATCTTTTTAGCGTTTTCGTCAATAAGATATATTGCGCCGAGTTGCATTTGAGTAGCCTCAAGTGTGCTGTTGAGCGCTGTTCGCAAAACCTCCGCCACTGTCCCGGCCTTTGCCAGGGATTGAGCCATGGTATTCAAAAGGTACAATTCCCGGCTCCGCTGCTGAAGCGCCTTCTCCACACGCTTACTGACCAATGCATTAGCCAGAATTTCCCCTACCATCTTCAGCAAAGCCACACTATCTTCCGGCCATGGCATCTCGGCCTTCACCGAATCGAATCCCAGGAATCCCAGCAACGACCCGCCGTATGCCATGGGAACAACCACAAGCGACTGTATACCATGAGATTCAAAGGCCTCTTTTTCTACCGAGGCCTCAGGAGGAAGATCCGCCACGCACGGAATATAGATATTTTCCCGTTGGTTCACCTTACCAATTAGCCATTTTGGTTCAGAGGCAGGCATTTCTTGCAGTTTTCCGGTTTGAGATTCAATTCCTTTGGCACACCATTCATGGGTATTGGATATCGTTGTTCCGTCTTCAGAAAACAGGAAAACATAACTGCGATCAACCCCAACGAATTCTCCCACCGACTGCAAGGCTCTATTTATCTCTCGATCAATGTCTTCAGGCGCGAGGCTAATGCAGCTTGCGGAAATGGCGGTCACCAACTTCTCGAATTCGATCCGATATTTCAAAGTTTCTTCCATCTGCTTGCGTTCGGTGATATCCTGAACTGTGCCCACCACTATTTTTGGCTTGCCATCACTATCAGCGTGTTTGACCTCCGTTTCAGTTGCCGCAATCCACCGGAGTGTACCGTCTGG
>JABHWQ010000206.1 GCA_018657655.1 Chloroflexota bacterium
GGGCCAGCCGTTACCGGATGAAAACCCGGACTGGTTCCAGGATAAGACCATAGAAAAAGCCGCTGCGTGGGCAAAGGAGGGATAAGATGGCAGAGAAGCAATACTTGATAGCTCTGGATGCTGGCGGTACCATGACGGATACCTTTGCCGTTGACAAAGAAGGAAAGTTTATTCTGGGCAAAGCCCTTACTAATCACGAGGATGAATCAAAAAGTTATCTGGAATCTGTTGCCGATGCTGCAAATTCCTGGGGGATGGCCTCTACCGATCTTCATCGACAAGCTCTATCTTCAACTTATACTGGTACATCAATGCTCAATGCCCTGCTCACTCGGAGAGGGAGTAAAGTAGGGTTGCTCATCACTCGTGGATTCGCTCACATGCCCATTATGGAGAGAGGACTTACTTGGATTGGTCACAGCTATGAGGATATCTTGCACCAGCAGTTGCACGAACATACCCCCTGGCTGGTTGAACCGCAGAACATCAAAGAAATTCAGGAGAGGATGGGTGTAGGCAGCTATTATATGCAGCACCACACGTATCCTGGCACTGAGTTCATACCGCTACTGGAAGAAGATGTGGTTACAGGGGTGAATGAATTACTGGACAACGGGGTGGAGGTGATTGGAATCCTGACCATTGGTTGCTATACCAATCCAATGCACGAGGCGAGAGCAGCAGAGATCGCCAGGGAAATCGTCGAAAAACGAGGGGTGGAGGTTGGAGTAGTTGCTTCCCACGAAATCTGCGCTGTAGCCAGTGAGAATGAAAGGCTCAAAACGCTTCTTTTCCAATGCTATATCTCGGAGATCGGACGAAAGCAGCTTATGAAAGTGGAGGCGGCGGCCAAGGGAGAAGGCTTCGAGTATGATCTGATGACCTTGCTTTCATATGGGGCTGCGGCAAATGTTCGATATCCCAAGCTTGTTGAAGCTATTGTATCCGGTCCGACAGGCGGTTTGCTGGGCGGAAAGTATATGTCTGAATTTCTCGATTCATCTGGCATCGTTTGTGCTGATTTGGGCGGTACCACCTTCGATGCGGGATTAATTGCTGGTGGATTGCTCCCAGTTAACAAATCCCCTGATTTTGCTGGGCACAGGTTAAGGTTACCCATGGTATGTATCGATTCTATCGGCGCAGGAACAGGTACTGAGATACACGTCGATGAGGCAACAAAGCGGATTACCCTTGGCCCGATAAGCGCAGGAAGCGCTGTAGGGACTTGCTACACACATCCGGATATAACCGTAGGTGATATCGACCTTATCCTTGGGTATCTCAATGAGGACTATTTCCTTGGTGGCAAAGCCAAACTCAACAAAAAGAGAGCGTTGCAGATGCTCGAAGAGCGCATGGCTAAACCACTGGGTCAGGATGTCTATGAAGTTTCCAGTAAAGTTCTGGATTTATTACATTCTGATATGTGTGGGCATATACATGGAATGCTTCTGTCAAAAGGGTTGAATCCGGCTGAGTTCACGATGCTGGTCTATGGCGGCAGTGGCCCACTTCATGCATGGGGATTAGATCGTGGTCTCTCCATGGGGCAACTGATTATGGTTCCTTGGGCTGCCGCATTCTCTGCTTTTGGAGTGGCAGCTGCTGAATACTTCCATCGCTATGATAAAGCAGTGACCTTCTTCCTCACACCGGATATGACCGATGATATCAAAGCCATGCAGGGTGGAGTGCTTAGTATGACCTGGCAGGAACTGGAAGAACGTGGATATGCCGAGCTTGAGGCTGAGGGTATTTCACGCGATGCGGTAACCTTCAGGCATGGTATGTCCTGCCGATATATTGGTCAGCTTTCCAATTGGGAAGTTCCTGTAGGGATCGGTAGACCGCAAACAGCTGAGGATGTGGATAAGATCATCGATGCTTTTGAAAAGTACTACGTGAGCATCTATCCTTCGGGCGCTCGCTATCCGGAAGCGGGTTATCAGATTACAGAGGTCTATGTTGAAGCCGTAGTGCAGAAGACAAGGCCGGTGATGACCATTTATCCGCTTCAAGGTGAAGTGCCTCCTCAAGCTGCTTCCAAAGGTAAAAGGCAAGCATACATGGATGGACAATGGTCTGATTTTGATATTTGGGAAATGGATCTTTTGGAAGCTGGAAACCGGATCGACGGCCCGGCGATTATTGAGCATACCATGACAACTATGGTTATTCCCCCGCAAAACTATGTCGAATTCGATGAGCACAAATTCATCAGATATTTAAAAAAATAGTCAAACTAGGCAGAAGATTTCTAAGTGGTTGAGTGGGTGTCATCCAGCGATGACACCCACTTTTTCATTATATGCCGATGAGTTTTTCAGTTATTCCGTATCCGTCATTGAAAACATATATCCAGCTAGTTCCTCTGGAATGAGGGACAACCTGTAGAGATTATAAGGGTTAGCACCGTTCTGCCCAATGCAGATTATTTGTTAGCATGAGCTATTTCAGGGGGGATACAACCCGTGATGTTGTTTCCATATATATGACAATGAACCAAGAGTCGGATACTGTATTGATAGATAACCATAGAATATCCAGCCGTTTGCCCTCATCACTGCGCCGATGGGTTCCTATCGGCCTGGTAATCGTGACTGGGTTGATGCTGACCGCTCTAATTTTTCGTATGGCTGAGGAGTCAGAATGGAGTGTGCTGGTTGCAGGTGTAGGTTTCACTTTCCTTTTCGCGGCGTATATGGTTTTATTACTTGGACGTACGGCTCAGGTTGAGCGAACAGTCGTAGAACGGACTGCTGAGTTGGAAAAGGAAATCGCCGAACGCAAACAGGCTGAGATAAAGATTCAAGAGCAGTATGAGGATATTGAGATACATGCCCTTGAACTGGAGGCAGCCAATAATGAATTGCAGCAAACCCAGGGCAAGCTTCTCGAAGCAAATCTTTCTCTTGAAGAAAAGGTGAAGGAACGTACCGCAGAACTGGAATTGGCCAACAAAGAACTCGAAGCGTTTACCTACTCCGTCTCTCACGACCTGCGAGCGCCATTGCGCCACATTAATGGTTTCTCCAAAATACTCCATGATGAATATCAAGAACAATTGCCGGATGAGGCCAAAGGGTATCTGAATAGGATCGCACAGAGTGCGTCCAATATGGGTATGCTTGTCGATGGACTCCTAAATTTATCAAGAATAGGGCGAAAGGATTTGGAGATTGCATCGGTCGATTTGAATAATATCATTGGGGGAGTGAAGGCGGAACTTGAACCGGAGATGGCTGGCCGGGATATTGAATGGCAGATAGGAGAACTTCCGAAGGTCGAATGTGATTCTGTCTTGATAAAACAGGTGGCAGTCAATCTTCTTTCGAATGCTATCAAATTTACCAGGAATTCCTCTCATGCTGTAATCGAAGTGAAACCGTTGCCGAATAGTACCCCCGGATTTCTAGTGAAAGACAACGGGGTTGGATTTGATATGAATTATGCCGATAAATTGTTCGGTGTATTTGAACGTCTACATCGTAAACTTGAATTCGAGGGAACCGGTATCGGGCTTGCAACTGTTCAGCGCATTATTTCAAATCACAACGGGCGTATCTGGGCAGAGGCGGAAATAGATAAAGGGGCGGCGTTCTATGTGGAACTGCCGTTTTCGAATGTTGAGGAGAAGGAGGTATCATAAATGGAAAGGGTTGAAGTACTGTTGGTAGAAGATGATCCTAATGACGCGGATCTTGTTCTGCATGTATTGCGAAAAAACAACATAGCGAACGAAGTTCATGTGGTGGAAGACGGAAAAGAGGCATTGGATTTTCTGTTTTGCCGGGGGGATTATTCAGATAGGGATATTACCCACCCCCCAAAGCTGGTTTTGCTAGATCTCAAGCTCCCCCATGTTCAGGGTCATGATGTTCTTAAGCAGGTAAGGGAAAATGAGAAAACACGGTCTATCCCGGTTGTGATATTAACTTCATCCGGCCTTGATTATGACATAACAAAAGGATACAAGCTGGGGGTAAACAGCTACGTGCAAAAACCTGTGGATTTTGATGAGTTCCAAAAGGCAGTTGAGCTGTTAGGGCGATACTGGTTAACATTGAATAAAACATCGATCGAATAGCCTTTTCTCTATTGGAATAGCTAGAAACTTCCCTGCTATCATCCATCGCGAAGGCTGGTAGCAGGGCGCATTTTGCCAGTGCGAATTTGTGGATTTCCCGAGGTTGCCCTAATCTGGTGTGCAACTACGTTGCAACAAAACTGCTTGGTGGTTGCCCAATCATCCTCCATAGTGTGATAATATGCCTTAAAGATCGCTTGATAAGGCCAAAAGGTTCACATTTTGATCTTTCTCAATGACATGTCGACGAAACTGGACTTTATAAGCGGGAAAATGATACAATTTCAGTTTAGGAGGGGTCGCATAGCGGCTTAGTGCGGCGGTCTTGAAAACCGCTTTACCTTTTAGGTAACGTGGGTTCGAATCCCACCCCCTCCGCCAGTTTTAAGGAGGCAGCTAGTGAAGATCCACGAATACCAGGCAAAGAGCCTTTTTGCTGAATTTGGCATACCTGTTCCGCGGGGTAAAGTTGCTAGAAAAGCGACGGAAGCCGGGGCTTTTGCCGCTGAACTTGGTGAAAAAGTTGTACTGAAAGCTCAAGTACATGCTGGTGGCAGAGGCAAATCTGGTGGCGTCAGAATCACTGGTTCCTACGATGCCGTAAAGGTTGCAGGTGAAATGCTTGGGACCAGACTGGTCACGCATCAGACAGGACCGGAGGGTGTTCCCATCAATTCTTTGCTGGTTGAAGAAACCTTGAATGTAGAACGAGAGCTTTATCTGGCAATTGTTGTCGATTCGGCTTCAGGTATGCCGATGATTATGGCCAGCGAAGCCGGGGGGATGGATATTGAAGAGGTTGCAGCCAAGACTCCTGAAAAAATACTTACAGCTCACATAGATCCCGGGATGATGTTCTTTCAGCCTTTCATCGCTCGTAAGATAGCTTTTGGCTTGAATTTGAGTCCGGCTCTGGTCCGGCAGGCCGTCCCTTTGATCTCCGGGCTTTGCAGATTGTTCCAGACCAAAGATTGCTCCATGGTAGAGATCAACCCGCTGGTGGTGACTGATGATGCTCGCCTGCTGGCCCTCGATGCCAAGATTAACATTGATGACAATGCGTTGTATCGTCACAAAAAAATATCGGCGATGTACGATGAAACCCAGGAAGATCCGTTAGAAGTTGAGGCAAAAAGCAAAGGGATAGAGAATTACATCAAGTTGGATGGCGATATCGCCAATCTGGTAAACGGGGCCGGAATGGCCATGGCCACTATGGATACGCTCAAGCTGGTTGGCGGAAATCCGGCTAATTTCCTGGACATAGGCACCATCAATGATCCAGCCCGCGTGGTCAATGCCTTCCGAATACTCACTGCTGATCCCTGTGTGAAAGCTGTGTTTGTCAACATTTTTGGTGGGATGGCTCGGGCCGATGTGATTGCAACCGGAATCGTAAAAGCATTCGAAGAAATCGAAATCAAGGTTCCGGTTGTGGTGAGGTTGGCTGGCACCAATGTTTCCGAAGGTGACAAGGTGTTGGATGAATCCGGCCTGAACCTGATCCGAGCTACAAATTTCCAGGAGGCAGCAGAAAAAGCGGTTGCCGCTGCTGCAGGGAAGCTTTCATAAAGGAGACTACAAGTGAGCATACTGATTGATGAAAACACCAGACTATTAGTGCAAGGCATTACCGGAAGTGAAGGGACTTTCCATGCAAAGGCTTGCATCGAGTATGGTACTAAAGTTGTTGCTGGTTGCCCTCCTGGCAAGGGAGGGCAGATGTGGGAGGATAAAGTCCCCGTTTTTAATGGCGTAAAGGAAGCTGTGAATGAAACGGGGGCCAATGCCAGTATCATTTTTGTTCCTGCCGCTTTGGCTGCTGATGCCATTTTTGAGTCTGCGGATGCGGGGATTTCTCCTATCGTTTGTATTACCGAGGGTATTCCTACTTCGGATATGATCGCCGTTAGTCATTATCTGAAAGACAAAGACATAAGGCTAATTGGGCCAAACTGCCCTGGCATATTATCTCCGGGCAAATGCAAGGCAGGCATAATGCCAACAGGTGCCACAGCCCCGGGCAAAGTGGGACTTTGCTCAAGAAGCGGCACTTTGACCTACGAGATTACGGCAATGCTTACCGAAGCGGGTATTGGGCAGTCAACGTGTATTGGATTAGGGGGCGATCCTATCATTGGAACACCCTTTATAAAAGTTCTTGAACTTTTCAATGAAGATCCGGATACCGAAGCGATTGTAATGATCGGTGAGATCGGTGGTACTGCAGAGCAAGCTGCCGCAGAGTACATCAAAGCCCACGTCAAAAAGCCGATGGCTGCATTTATCGCTGGAAGCAGTGCACCTCCAGGCCGCAGGATGGGGCATGCCGGCGCAATTGTCACCGGAACCGCGGGACTTGCTTCAGAGAAGAAAAGGGTATTAGCTGAGGCTGGGGTCAGGATCGCGGAGAGTCCGGCTGATATACCGGCGAAGATCAGAGAAGCAATGGGCGTATAATAGATCGATTGAATATCAAATGTTTGCAGAGGCCCTCACTTTTTGTGGGGGCCTTTTGTTGTTTTCAGGACTCTCTTTGTTTTGAAAATCATCGGGCTGCTAAATCCTCTACGTTTCTCTCTATCGCTTCTTCTCGGCTGACGATCGGTTCATATCCGAAATCGCGCTTTGCCTTGGCGTGCGTAAAAAAGAAATTGTGGCAAGTGGCAGCCACTACATAATTGGTGAGTAAAGGCGCTTTCTTGCTTCGTGAGGCTTTAGTCCACCATTCTGCGATTTAGGCGATCACTTTGGCAAGCCAATGCGGAATCCTTTTCTCTGAAACCTGATAACCGATTTTCTTGCAGACGTAATCGTACACGAAATCATAAAAGTTGGTCGGTTAATGATCGGTAATGAAATAGCATTGGCCTTCCAATGCCGATCCCTTTTCGAGCATATCTGCTGCAAGAATGTGCGCATGAGCACACTTGTCGACATACACATTGCTGACGCGGGCGCTTCCGTCACCCATTCGAGAAGGATTTTCCGTACGAAGGGCGGTTATCACGGTAGGAAATCGGACGTTATCGCCAGGGCCGTAAATTCCTGTAGCTCTCATCGAACACGTCAGGAATCCGCTACTGTCGTTTGCAGCGATGACTTCTTGTTCCGCAATGGCCTTCGAATGGGAATAGTGATCGAGGTATTTATTTGGATATGGAATGGACTCGTCGGCGTAGTATAGAGGACGCCCGCCAAAGACAACATCCATCGAGCTGGTGTATATGAGTTATTTACGCTCGCTGTAATGCAGGCTTCGATGACGTGGCGATTACCGCGGACATTCACATCGTAAAACGAGTCCGGTCTGTATTCGAAGAGAGGTTTTGGTCATACTGTGCGAAACGAGGGGAACAAGGGAATAAAATCCTATTAAAAATGTCTGCTATAATCGGGGAAATCATAGAGATAATGCTGAGACACTTCGATATCGCACGCTTGTACTTGGATGATTTCATGTGCCAGACACCATTCTGACTCTGAGAAGTGAATAGTGTACAACACATCAATTTAGATTGGGAGATGGGGCTTCAACCAGTGTTGCACTGGTCTCATGTTGAGCCTTACCCCGCCAGTACGTTATTTCAACAGTCTGAGAAATTTCCTTGGAAATGATGGCCCGTGTGAAATCGTTTGCACTTTGTATTTCCTCTCCATCTACGGCGATAATAACATCGCCTGGCTTGAGCCCGGCTTGATCCGCAGGGCCATTCACCAGCATTTCGGTAATTAGAACTCCCGAAGAAACCGGCAACCTGTAGATGACAGCGATCCTGCGATCCACGGTAGCCGTGCTGATACCTAGAGAGGGTCGCAAGACATAAGCCATTTCGATGAGCTGCGCAATGACTGGCATGGCTTCATTGCTGCTGATAGCATAGCCCATGCCTTCGACACCTACTTCGGCAACTTTCACACTGGTGATCCCAATAACCTCACCGGCCATATTTACGAGCGGCCCCCCGCTATTGCCCGGATTGATGGCCGCGTCCGTCTGGATCAGGTCATCCAATGTTTGCCCCGGAGAAACGGCGAGTGATACCTGAGTTGAACTCACAATGCCCTGAGTCGCACTTATTCCCCGCCCCAATGAATTCCCAATGACCACCACCCATTCGCCGATATTTGAAGCTGAAGAATCCCCCACCTTAAGAACCGGCAAATCCCGGGCATCTATTTTGATAACCGCGAGGTCCGTCAGGGGATCGGTACTGACTTCCTCTGCCTTGAGAACCCTGCCATCGTCAAGCGTTACAGTAATGGTATCAGCACCCTCTACTACATGATTGTTGGTAACGATATGACCATCTTCATCAATAATCCATCCCGATCCAGCGCCCTGCTCCCTATAGGTTCGATTAAACATATCGTAACTTATCGCTTCGACGTTTATCGCCACTACTGCGGGCTTCACCTGCGCCACAACATCTGCGATGCAGGGAAGGGTATTTTGTTCTACCGTTTGAGATGGGGTTGGATTCGGACTTTCCGCTGGTTCGTCTGATGTGTTATCGCATGCAATAACAACACACGAGGTAATCAAAAGACATATGATCAATGCAGCAATTGGAACAATACGTTTAATCACAACACACCTCCTATTTCAATACGAACGGCTTCTAATAAGATTCACATCACATTATACTGCAACGGGCCGGGTGATCCAATCAACCCAGCCCGTTTATCATTTAACAAGTTGTCCACCTGCGGTCAATGTGTCGGCGTGCGTTTATTCATAACGGAGCGCATCGATAGGGTTCAAGCGCGAGGCCCGGAAGGCCGGATAGACACCAGCCACAATCCCAACACCTAAAGCTACAAAAAAGGCAATTATGACAGTGTCCAGGGTAACAACCGTCTCAATCTCCGAGAAATTCATGGTGATTGATCCCGAAAGAAGCTTTGAGGCTCCGATTCCCGCGCCAATGCCAATTAATCCACCAATCACACTGATGGTCAACGCCTCCAGCAGGAACTGCATAAGGATGTTGCGACGCTTGGCACCCACTGCCTTGCGAATGCCGATTTCGCGAGTTCGTTCTGTAACCGATACCAGCATGATATTCATAATCCCAAGACCAGCAACAAGTAACGCTATAGCTGCTGTGATCGTCAACAGCATAGTGAGGGTATCACTCGTCTCAGTCAGTGTCTCTTCAATGTCCTGCATACTGCTAATAGAAAAATCATCTTCATCACCCAGAGCTATGCGGTGCTCATCCTGTAGTACTTCGGTGACCTGAGCTATAGCAAGGTCATTCTGGTTATCACCTACCGCTTGAAGGTAAATAGAGCCGATTACATGGTCCCCCTCGCTATCCCGCTGCGGACTGAGCCGGTTCATGACCGAGGTAATGGGAATAAATATTGAATCGTCTGACCCCATCATTCCTTCTTCGCTCTCCAGAATGCCTACAACTGTATACGGACGTTTGTCTATCTTGATAGTCTGGCCAACAGGGTTCATCTGCCCAAACAGGTCCTCACCCACGCCGCTGCCAAGAACAGCCACCGAAGCCGAAGTATCAACATCGGTTTGAGTGATGAAATTCCCCCCGGCTACAGTTTTGGCGCGCACTTCTTCATACTCAGGAGTTACACCGTATACCCGAGCATTCACATTTTCGCCACCAGCTACCACCTGAGCATTCGTGGAAGCTTCCGGTGCCACTGCTTTGACTGCCGTTACATCCGGCGAACTGGCAATGGCCGAAGCATCTTCGTATGTAAGGGTTTGAGAACTCCCCTGCCCCATCCTTATGAAACCCTGGGAAGCAGCCCCGGAGGATACCGTGAGGAGGTTTGAACCTAATGACCCAATCCGTTCTGTGATCATTTGCTTGGACCCTTCCCCTACGGAAGATAGCGCTATCACCGAAGCAATACCAATGATAACGCCAAGGATAGTCAGTGAAGAGCGCAGTCTGTTGGCAAAAATACCTCGAAGCGCAATAACTAAGGTTGATATCTGAGTCATCGTTTCACCACCTCTTCATCACCTATCAGACCATCACGCACATTTATTATCCGTTGAGCATATTCACCTATTTCCCGCTCGTGAGTGACCATGACAATAGTGATACCATCTTTCTGATTAAGCTCATAAAAAAGATGCATAATTTCCTCACCGGTGCGCGTATCCAGGTTCCCAGTGGGTTCATCAGCCAGAATTATTGACGGATTGGTAATCAGCGCTCGCGCAATCGATACACGCTGTTGTTGCCCACCGGAAAGTTCATTTGGTTTGTGGCGAATCCTGTCTCCAAGACCGACTCTCTCTAGGGCTGCCAGCGCCCTTTCCCGGCGATTGGTTGCCCCGTTATAGATTAGAGGCAACTCCACGTTGGCCAGTGCAGAAGTCCGGGCCAGCAAGTTATACGTTTGAAACACAAATCCGATCTTTTTGTTCCGGATCTCAGCAAGCTGATTATCACTCAATTCGCCTACATTGACTTGGTCGAGTTCATATATGCCACTTGTTTGCTGATCCAAACAGCCTACAATATTCATCAGCGTGGATTTCCCTGAGCCAGAAGGCCCCATGATGGCCACCATCTCACCCCGTTCGATTTCGAAAGTCACACCACGGAGAGCGTTCACTTCAACATCGCCAAGCTTGTATGTCTTTATGACATTCTGCATCTTGATCATGACTGTCTCCTCCCTACATCGGTGGACGCATTCCACCACCACCCATACCTGGAATTCTACCACCCCGCTGGAACTGCTCTATTATTTCGGCCATGTCGCCACTGCTGCTTTGAACAACAACTTGTTCACCTTCAGTAAGTCCACTAATGATCTCAGTCTGTTGACCATTAGTGGCGCCAACCTCTACTGCCCGTTCCTCAGTTTGGCCGTCACCACCCACCACTTGTACCACATTTCCGTTGGTTGTTCTCTGAATTGCATTACTTGGCACTAAAAGTGCATTCTGGACATCCATCGCCATGATGGTAATAGTGGCACTCATACCTTCCTTTAAATCATATTGGTCAGCACCCTGAACCGCAACGGCAATATCAAAGGTCACCACACTGGATTGAGAAGCAGCTACCGGCGAAACCGCTGATACCTGTCCTCTTAGTTTGGCATCGGGCAGGGCATCGATTACCACCATGGCCATCTGACCTGTCTCCACACTGGCGACGTCAATCTCATCGACGGCCGCATCAATCTCCACCACGCTGGTATTGACCAAATGGATGATGACATCACTCGGTGTGACTTCATCGCCGACGCTGGCATTCACTGCGGCAACCACCCCATCAAACGGAGCCACAATGGCAGCCGCTTCGAGTTGTTCCAAAGCATCATCCAGATCGTCCTGGGCATTATCAACCCTGAGTTGCAATAGCTCAACATCATAGCCAGCTTCCATATAGGCTAAGTCATCCTGTTCCTGAGCCAGCGTGGCCTGGGCACTGGCCACAGTAGCTTCCTTCTGTTGAATCTCCAGCGGGGCATTCAATAGTGCATTCTGGGCCACTGTCACGGATGCCTCGGCATTAGCTATCGAAGTCTCAGCCTGCGATTTAGCAATCTCCCTGTTTTTCAGGGCCTTTTCATAGGCCCAATAAAAAGTATCTGCCTGCGCTTGAACACTAGCGATGGTTAATTTTTCTATATTCTCACTCACAAATGAACTGTACGTTTGATATGCACTATCGACATTGTTCTCTGCATCCGTGATGTTTATTACGGCATTTTTCTGAGTTGTATCCAGGTTCCGTTGGGCAATTTCCAAATCCGTTTCAGCATCTGACAAGTTGAAGTTCCGAGCTTCATCCAGTTCTTGCTCAGCCCTTGCCAGAGAAACTTCAGCACTCTTGACCGCTGCTTCGGCCTTCAATAGGTTTGTCTCTGAAGTGGCCTGCTCCAGGTTTATCTGTGCCGTACGCAGATCAGATTCTGCCTGGGTAACGGCTCTTTCTAATGAGGCAGTATCCAGTTTGGCCAGGATATCCCCCTCTTTGACCACATGCCCAAACTTAACATTGATTTCACTAACCGTATATAGATCGTTGGCACTCTGACCGCTGCCAAAGGTCAGCTCCGCCTGCTCAGGCATGGAAATGCTTCCAAACGAGCTGATGGTTGTCATCAGGTTTCCCTGAGTAACCTCTACGATTTGGTTCTCAGCAGAATCGGCTTCATCGGAGTCGCTACCGCAACCACCCAGGGTCAAACCCATGGTAGCAATCGCGATAACAACACCTGAAGTAACAGCTTTCTTCCAATGTTTCATTACCTCTTCATTCTCCTTCTGTATTTTGATTCTGTAGAATTCTTGCTGAATTCCCGCACATCAGCCCTCGATTATGCGCGTTGTTTGACCAGTACTGCCTGCTCCTGGGACAAAAGACCCTGAGCAACCGCTTCATCGATTTTGTCAATGAACTCGGAGATTCGGTCTGTCCAGTTTCGCTTGCGCATAATTCCCCTTTCCGTTTCGCGTTCTTTTGTTATCAGCCACACTTATTGAAACACACGAAGATTAACTGAAAATGAAACGGGGATTAACGGTAGCTATACATCGGAAGATACCTATACTGTGGGATTTACAATTTTTTCGAAAGAAAGTCCGCCCGCGTTCCGGGTCAGTGCAGGGGTGACAGCACAGCCCCAGTCCCTGACAATTGAGCATTGTTGAAAATTATCCTTTACTCAATCCTAACGGCCTGGCCGGCCCTGACCCATCGGCCAGCCAACTGATTCCATGAGGACCACCGGCATATCGGCCTGTTCCTGCGTAACGATTCCTTCCACCACAGCTTGATCGAAAACATTTCTGCCAAGACCGCCCTCTAATCCCAGTCTGCTGTCTTGCACCTCCGTTTAACCAACAGGATTTTTCCCCAATCCTGATTCTTGCTGCTGAGTATCTTTATCAACATTCTGTGATCCAGTATCCTCTGAGCTCCCACTGCAGCCATATAAGCTTAGAATGACTACCATTACTGATATGACCGAAAAGACAAGACTGAATATTTTCCGATGTTGTGCCACTTTGCACCTGCCTTTTCTAATGTGGGATTCCAAATACAACCTTTTGATATGCATATTAAATCACTTTAAAATTAGCCTGCCATGAACCAGCGATGAGGATTTAATGTATAATTTCCGCGAATTACGCATCGTTATATACAACTTGAATCGCTGTGTAGGTTCTGAGGATCAGCCATGTGAAAACTGAACTCTTTCCCATCGATAGCCAAGTATCCATACGGCTCACAAAAATAGGGGCGAGTCAAAGACTCGCCCCTATCGAAATGGCATCCGGAGTATCTGAAAGGTATTACAACCAAGGCAATATCACCTGAAGTTATGCCTTCTCTCCCATCCCCATCATTCCATGGCCATCAAATCCACGCTGCATGAAGCCACCACTTTCCATAGCTGTAGATTCGTCAGCGCCGCCAAACCTGTGCCCTCGAAAACCGCTCATTCCGCCGTTCTCACCGACTTGACTTTTGATCTGATCCAATATGGCCTTGATCTCCTCGGCTTGCACCTGCGTTATAACGCCGGTCTCTACTGCTTTGTCCAGGCGATTGCTTCCATCACGGACACAGCCATTTTCCTCACAGTAAGCCTTCACATCTTCTATTACAGACGTGATTTCGTCGGCCTGCTCTTGAGTAATAATGCCTTCTTCAACGGCCTTGTCCAGCATGCCAATTCCCATCATTTTAGGGGCATGGTGAAATCGATCTTTCATCCGACCGCACGTCCCGCTATTCTCTTCAACGCGCTGCTTGATCTCCTCGGCTTTCTCCGGATCAATCGTGCCAGCCGCCACGGCTTCGTCAATCATCTCAAGCATGGCATCGGTGACCGCAGTATCCAAATCACCTATCGTGACGCCGAGGCTATCAGCCACTTTGCCTTTGAACATCTCACAACGTTCACCCGACTGCGGCGTGTCTGTAGATTCATCACTGTCATCAGCCATTGCCATCGGTACAATTGCCAAGCCTGAGATCGTCAGCGTAAGTACCGTTATTCCTAATATTTTCTTCCAACTTCTCTTTATCATGTTATCTACCTCCCTTCTTAACTTCACTAGTTTTTGCCGTGGCATGCTGTACTGGATACCATAAACTGTTAGTTTCTCATTCACCAGTTTTCACATCTCCCCCTCCTTTGATCGGCAATTTATTGGAGCCCACCGTTCATGATAGATACAGCTTAACACCACAACATGAACCTAAGATTAACCGAAATTATGAGGCCGGATGGCAATAGTGGGCACCAAACCATTCACGATGCCATTTGTCCTGCGTAGAGACTTCGCTCATAAGCAACCGGGGAGATATATCCCAACCTTGACTGTCGACGCTGCCGATTATAGAAGACCTCATAATATTCGGTGATGTCCCGAATTGCCTCCTGCCCGGTTCGATAATGACAGTGGTTCACCAACTCCTGCTTGAGCGTTCCCCAGAAACTCTCCATGGGCGCATTGTCATAGCAGTTCCCTTTTCGGCTCATCGATGCCCGCATCCCAAACCGTTCCAGTAACCCCGGGTACTCATAAGAACAATACTGACTTCTCCGATCGGAGTGGTGAAGCAGCCC
>JABHWQ010000325.1 GCA_018657655.1 Chloroflexota bacterium
CCTGGATGACGTTCGTGTCCCGGCGAGGAATATGGTCGGAGCTGAGAACAAGGGCTGGTACGTTACTTTGATGACCATGAATTTCGAACGGTCGAATATCGGTGCGTTTTCCGAGGCGCAACGCGACCTTGAAGATCTGATTGCCTTCTGCCGTGAGACCAGACGGAATGGAAGGCCTTTGTTCGAAGACGTTCTTGTCCGAAGAAAACTGGCCGACCTGGCAACCACCATAGAAGTGGGGCGGATGATGGCCTACAACGTAGCTTGGTTGCAGGAGCAGGGCGATCTTCCGGCTGACAAAGCTTCAGCGATCAAGGTTTATTCGACGGAGATGGGTGAGAAGGTTGCCTTTGTAGGGTGTGACATAATGGGTCTTTATAGTCAGCTTCAGTATGGTTCGAAATGGGCACAGCTGTCAGGCCGGTTTGCGGTTGCCTATCAGCATTGTCTGACGTTGAAAATTGCTGGTGGAACTTCGGAAATTCAACGAACCCTGATTGCTACACGAGGTTTGGGATTGCCACGATCCGATTAGACTCAGGTTCATTTGTGTTTATGAATGCTCGGTTAAGATAGAATTTCAGATATTGTCAGTTCACAGTATGAGATAAGGATATATACACGGTTCAGGAGGAAATGGTAGATGCTTGACGAATATGTTTCCCGTAAATACCGAGATGACTGGCGGCCACCTGTTGATGCGAACCTGATCAAGAATAAGGTGGCCATCGTTGGTATAGGGCAGACCAAATTCACCAGGGATTCCCAGCGGGACGAGTTGGAAATGGCAGTCGAATCCATCAAGGCGGCAGTCGACGATGCCGGTCTGAAGATGGAGGATATCGATGGAATGGAGATGTTCACCATCGATCGCCTTGCCATGCCGATGGTGATCAGCACTCTGGGCATGAAAAACATCCGTTTCACCAGCGAGGTGAGCTTTGGAGGAGGGGCTGCCTGCGCCGTGACCATGCATGCGGCAGCCGCTGTAGCTACCGGTGCTACGAACTATGTGGTATGCTTCCGCTCGCTCAATGAGGCCTCTGGTCAGCGGTACGGACGCGGGGATAGCTACGCCGATTACATGCTTAAAGCCGTGACGCCTCACTATGGCTACCATTGGCCTTTCGGATTTGTCACTCCTCTTGCTTGGGCCGGCGTGTGGGGAAAGCGCTGGATGCACGAATTCGGCATCACCCGCGAGCAGATTGGCTGGTGGCCGGTGGTTCTACGCGAGAATGCCCAGAATAATCCAAATGCAATTTACCACGGTAGACCCATCACACACCAGGATTATATGGAATCGCCGATGATCGTTGATCCCCTCAAACTCCACGACTGTTGCGTCGATACCGATGGCGCCTGTGCCTACATCGTGACAACCGTAGAGAGAGCACGCGATTTGCAGCAGACCCCGGCAGTCATCCTTGCGGCAGCTCAAAGTTGTCCTATGGAACAGGAGATTCAGACTATTTACAGCCGACCTGTTATTTCAGGGTTGGTCGAAACATGGTATGCGGGGCAGGAGCTTTATCGGATCGCTGAAGTCGGTCCGGATGATATCGATGTGGCTCAGCTCTATGATCCCTACTCTATTGGCGGCATTATACAGCTTGAGGAACTGGGCTTCTGTGAACGGGGGGAAAGCGGCAGGTTCATCGAAGGTGGCGACAATATTCGGGTTGGCGGAAAGATCCCGGTAAATACCTCCGGGGGACTCCTTTCAGAGGCATATATCCACGGATTCAATCTGGTGATTGAAGGTGTCCGTCAGATACGAGGGACTTCAACCAATCAGGTGGACAACGTGGAATTATCGATGGTGACTGCCGGACCCGGTGTGCCCTCGAGCGGCATCATTCTAAGAAAAGACTAATCAAGAGCGATTTTCGGGACTCGCTGAGGAGGTAATTAGATGGTCGAATATGTCAAAGGTATTCCAATTATGCGTCCGTATATTGACCAGGACAATCAGGCTTATTGGGACGCTGTTAAACAACACAAACTGGTTTTGCAGCATTGCCACGCCTGTGATTTGTATTTGCATCCGCCGCGGCCGATGTGTCCATCCTGCAATGCACAGGATACACTTGAGTGGAAGCCATCCTCCGGCAAGGGACAAATTTACTCTTTCGTGAATTTCACAACGGATCGCATGGCCTATCCAGCATTCAAACTCCCGTATGCAGTGGTTTTGGTCGAACTGGAAGAGGGTGTACGGCTTACCGGGAACACTCATCAGATCCACCCGGACGATATATATGTTGGAATGCCGGTTGAGATCATGTTTGAAGATATGGATGACGATATGACCCTGTATCGGTTCAAGAAGAGGGACGGATAAAAGGAGGCGATGAACTATGGAATTATATAAGGAAAAGACCGCCATTGTGGGCATTGGAGTGGTACCCTTTTCAACCGATATCGGTCGTACTGAATGGTACACCGCATGCCAGGCCGTAAAACTTGCTGTTGACGATGCCGGCCTCGATATGAAGCGAGTCGACGGTCTTGTTAAGAACGTCGACGATGGTCCCGATCAGATGTACGTGCAAAAGGGGCTGGGTATGGACAATCTCACCTATACTGCCGAGTCTCACTGGGGCACCAGCCCGATGATGAACGCGATCACGGCCGTCGCCTCGGGATCGGTCAACTACGCGGTTTACTATCAGACAGCGCATCGCGCCTCGGGTCCGGAGAAATCGATCTCAGACTTCCGCGTGGCCAGGGAAATGCGGGAGGATTTGCTCGATCTCATTCGGGCGGATTTCTATACGCCATTCGGATTGATCGGTCAGCCCGGATATGTGGGCATGACGATCCGTCGCTATATGCATGAGTTCAACGTAACGCCTGAACAGATGGGATGGGTCCCTGTGGTTTGCAGTGAAAATGCGGCAAGAAATACTGAGGCCGTTTTCTTCGATAAGTCCATCACAATTCAGGATTATATAAATTCCAAAGTAGTTGTCGATCCAATTCGAGAACTAGACTGTGCCCCGAAAGTGGATGGGTCTATTGCAATCATCGTGACGACTCTGGAGAACGCGAAATCGTTAAGACACCCACCAGCCATTATTATGGCGGCGACTCAGGGAACGAGCAGCGAGGGGCAGTTTTTCACCAGTTATATGCGGGATACGATCACCGAACTACCCGAGATGCAATTCGTAGCAGACGAACTGTATCGCGTTGCCGGGATTGGAGCAAAGGACGTCAAGGTTGCACAGCTGGACGACTCATTTGCACCATTAGTTCCAATGCAATTGGAAGCGCTGGGATTCTGTGATCGTGGTGAGGGCGCAGCATTCTGTGAGGGGGGGGATCGTATTCGTAACGGAGGCCAATTGCCGCTGAACACGGCCGGAGGCGCCCTGGGACAAGGTCGATTCGATAGCGCTCGCATCGTGGAAGCAGTGCGACAAGTACGTGGGACATCCGCCAATCAAGTCAAGGACGCCGATATGGTTCTTTCTGTGAGCGGCGCAGGCGGTCCGGCCGATGGTCTCATATTGAGGAGGCAATAATGACAGTTGAGTACAACGCGGAACAGAAGATACCTTATCCGGCTCTGTGGCACGTGCTTTATCGCAGCAGCACGCCTTTCTGGGACGGCGTTAAGGAGGATAAACTCTTACTTCAAAAATGTAAAAGCTGTGGATCATTCCTCAATCCGCCCCGTCCCATGTGTCCAAAATGCCAGTCGATGGAGCAGGAGTGGGTTCCTGCCACCGGCAAGGGGAAACTCTATAGCTGGGTGACCTATCAGGAGTCGCCGCATCCAGCTTTTAAAGCTCCCTATAGCGCGGTTCTCATAGAGCTTGAAGAGGGAGTGAGAATCGTGAGCAATATGGTGAAAGTGAAACCAGAGGAGCTGCAGATCGGCATGCCGGTGCAGGTGACGTTCGAAAAAGTTGCTGAAGACCTCATCCTCCCTAAATTTGAGACGATGAGCTAAATTCGTTTTTCGATCCAAGGGAACACTAAAATGGCTGAGGGTATCAAGGATAAAGTGACCATCATGGGCTTGTACCCGCTACGGTGATCAACAGCATCACAACCTTCGTCATTTACACAACCAGAATTGATCTCGATACAAAGATCGAAATCACCACCCACTGCACCAACAGAACCAATTGCTATCCAATA
>JABHWQ010000297.1 GCA_018657655.1 Chloroflexota bacterium
GCTGTCGGTGTCTGTTTCTGTTCACACTTTGCGGCACGGGGGGTTTAACAGGTATAGCATGCATTCCGTAACATCTGCTATAATTCACGCAATTGCCGGGGATGCCGCAAAGGTTCGTCCCGCATATTCCCCGGCGTCCGGTTATGCCGGGCGTTATATCGCAGACTCGTACTTTCCCCGTTAAACATTTCTAATAGTCTGGGTGCTTTTCCGGTTTGGCCCATTGGGTTTGGTTTCAACTCCCGTTTTTTCGCAAGCTGTATCAGTCGCTATGCAGGCTGCATCAAAGCTCAGTTCTTGTGTGCAGTTCCCCTCCCTTTTCTAAGAATTCACAGTTTTCGGCTGTGTTCGCAATATAACAACGGCATCAACTCCGACCGCCAGGGGCGGTCTCTTTTCAGCCTGATTTCGCTGTCGGAAGTCATTTCTATTCACACTTTGCGGCACGGGGGGATTAACAGGTATAGCATGCATTCCGTAACATCTGCTATAATTCCTGCAAATGCCGGGGATGCCGCAAAGGTTCGTCCCGCATATTCCCCGGCGTCCGGTTATGCCGGGCGTTGGGTTGCCAATTCTCCAATCCTCACCATCCATACCACATCAAGTAATCCGCTTTACTGAACCCCAGATTTTCTCTAAGTCATGAACGTAATGCAATACTTGTTAATAGTTTGGCCAGGTTTGTCTTCCTCTTTCGCCTGAGTATTGCGTGTTGTAGACGGATTCGCGACACGATTCCGCGACATAATTGCAACATTTTCGCGACAGACAAATCGGATAAAATGTGTTATAAGGGGAAGGCTAACTGCGCAGTTAGAGGCAAGTCCAGACTTGAGGAGGTGAAACTGGCAGATCATCGTAACGAAAAACATAAATAATTCCTGAATACATCTTATCCCCAAGGTCCAAATGAAGGCTAAAAAACCTGTGCCTACCGCCGAGACCGAGCGAACATAGTTGTCCCTTCACTAAGCAGAAAGATCCAATCTTTGAGTTAGTGTCTTGGATCACTTCCAGCGGTGATGGGTATGAGATGCCTGTCACCGAGTGTTACAGTAAATTTCGAATGAAAGGAGAAACATGATTAAATTTCACAGAAAATCCCGGTGGGCAATGGCGGTCACAGTTCTGCTTCTTATTGCGGTAGTTGTGCCAATTACCGCAGTAGCGGCAGGGGGACACGATGAGGATCACTCGATAACGGATGCAGAGTATTTCGCATCCATGTGGGGGATTGACGTTGATGAGGCGATTCAAGCAATGTCCAATCCTGCGAATGGTGATGATGCACTGATGCGGGATGCGAAATGCTATGCAAAGGATTGGGGTATATCCATTGACGAAGCCCTCAAACAATTAGAATTGCAGGATACCATAGGGGAATTGGGCGCCAAACTTACCGAACAAGAATCGGATACTTTTGGCGGTCTCTGGATCCAACATATCCCGGAGTACCGGATTGTCGTGCAATTCACCGACAATGGCGAGAAAACTCTTCAGCCGTATATCGAAAATGGGCCACTGATTGATTCCGTAGAGGTGCGCACAGTGGATACCTCACTGAAGGACCTTAAAGCGATTCAGCGTGCAACTATTACTGCGGTTCAAGACATGCGCATTCCCTTTGAATCCGCTCTTGTTGTCTCCAAGAACACGATAGAGTTGTACGCAATTGAAAAGGACGCACAAGTGCTTGCGGCAAACAAGAATATCTTACCTGGCAAAGTGGATATAATCAGTGTTGATGAATTGAGCAAACCGGGCTCGTATATATTTGGTGGTTTGACGCTAGACAAATACAGCTCCGGCACGGCCTATTGCACAGCTGGCTTTTCATGCAAAAACAGCTCCGGCACCAAAGGTATATTGACAGCTGGACATGCACGCAATACCCTGTACTACAATGGGACCTACCTTCCCATGGTTAGCGAGCAGTTCGAGTGCCTTGTTGATGCTCAGTGGCACACAACACCAGGATATACCCCAACAAACTGGATATATGATGGATACAGTACTCGTTCTATCACAGCCACCAAAAACCATGCCTACCAATCGGAGGGTGAATACGTGTCAAAGTACGGAAGAGTAACCGGATTTACGTGGGGTTATATCACCACTACACATTTCCTACCCTCATATATTTCGTGTTCATGGAATAGCGCATTCTATGTGTATGTGCACCGTAGCGGGGTAAACCTTGTTGATGGGGGGGACAGTGGTGGCCCTTGGTTCTCTGGAAACACGGCATATGGAATAACCTCAGGAGAAAAGGGAAATGATGGTGTCTATATGGCCGTTGATCCCTACGTTCAGTCAATTGGGGTTACTGTAATGACAAGTCCATGATGTCCAGTGCACAAATGATCAAAATATCATAGGTCTGCTGTGGTGTCGGGACGCCAAATTTGGGCGTCCCGACACCACACACGTTGACTATCACTAATCAATTTGATGAGCACATGGATCGAGTTACACGGGAAACACTACTGTAATTGTAATGATATCAATACACCGGACCTTTGTCCCTTCACATCAGTTGGGGAAGGGCCTCACAACACAAAACTCGATGGATTTTTTTGGCATCAAATAGAAAGACCATCTGAAGAGCCCCCATCCTTGTCCGTAATTCCTTAATAGTGGCATAATAGAATGCAATTTTGCAGCTTGTGATTAAGGCTACCATGCATGATTTTGGGAGGATTCTCACATGTCAATTGGAAATGATGTCAAGGTTGATGATATGCTGGTTACACCTGTTTCCATACCAATGTCAATCTGTTCAGGCAAGGTTAATGACATTGGAGTCGTAGTGGTCGCTCTGCTAATTATCATGTTGATGGGTTTTGGCTGCTCCAGCAAGTATACAACTGCAACTATCTGTGATAGCGTTGAATTTAATTCACCACTCGATAGTGTCAGTCTCGTGTATGCTGTTCCGAAGGATGAAGATATAGTCGTATGGTCATGTTTGTCTTTGCCTTTTGGTGGTAACCATCCTGACGACAGAAGTGCCGCGGTAAATAATGAGGCGGGGCTTGAGGACTGCGTCCTTCTGCAAAACCTACCAGTCGACATACGAAATCGGCTATTAGCTGTTGATTTCTCATTTCAGCGAATCGTGCTAGTTTCCCTCACGCACGGTCCAAAAGAAAGGATCAATTACAGAGACCACGAACTTATGGGGAATTCGGCCACTTTGTGCTTTGATCATGACATATATCATGGTGACCAGCCAGCTATACCAGTTCTTAAACAATTTATCTTCGCCGTTAACTTGTCAAACCTATCCTAAAAAGGAATGATGAAATGTGCAACTTGGGAGTTTAGTCTTGTTTCCTATTCAAACTCACGCATGTTTCCCCATCAATAGAATACTCTTGACAAGATTTTTCATCGGATTAATGATCCATTCCTGTGGACTGTTTTCAATATTCATGGAATCCCCCTAAATAAATGAACAAGGCAACCCAACAACTTATTCCAGGCGACCGCCGGGGCGGTCGCCTTTGGACTTGACCCGCATCCGGAAATCATTTGAAAGATCGGA
>JABHWQ010000201.1 GCA_018657655.1 Chloroflexota bacterium
GGGACTGATATCCCATTGAAGGTCAATTCCACTGGAATGATCCCGCTGATCTTTGCCATGGCAGTCATGGTGTTCCCCGGGACGATAGCCAGTTATTTCGCAAATGCGTCGAATGAGAGCCCTAATTTCGCCAACTTTATTTATGAGGATCTATTCAATTCAGGCGGAGATTATTGGTGGTTTTACTGGGGGGTGTATTTCCTCCTGGTTGTTGGATTTACCTTTTTCTATGGTATGATTACGTTTCAGCAACAAAATATTCCCGACAACCTGCAGAAGCAGGGGGGATTTATACCCGGAATTCGTCCAGGGAAACAAACGGCGGTGTATTTGGATGGTGTGCATAACAGGCTGACGTGGGGAGGGGCCATGTTCCTTGGGTTGATTGCTATTATGCCGTTATTTGCTATGGTGGCGATGGGATCATCCGCAAATCAAGCTCAATCGCTGATGCTGTTGAGCAGTGCCGGATTGCTGATTGTGGTGGGGGTTGTGTTGGATACCATGAGACAGATGGAGGCGCAATTGCTAATGCGCCACTATGAAGGATTCATCAAGTAATAGTTGGGGGAATGTTCAGTGAATATCATTTTACTAGGTGCTCCCGGAGCAGGAAAGGGTACTCAGGCAGTCGCACTTGTGAAAGAAAAAGGATTAGCTCACGTTGCCTCCGGTGATCTGTTCCGAGATAATCTCAGCAGAGGCACAGAGTTGGGGAATATTGCCAAGACCTATATGGATAAGGGAGAGTTAGTTCCTGATGATGTCACAGTGAAGATGGTGCTCGATCGAATCGCCAGACCTGACTGTGCTAGCGGATTCCTTCTTGACGGATTTCCGAGGACTATTCCACAGGCAGAGGCATTAGATAAGGCATTGTCAGGTGAGGGTAAAGAAATCGGCAAAGCTGTTTCAGTTGCGGTTCCTAATGAGCAATTGATCAAGAGACTTTCAGGGCGATGGATTTGTAGAGGTTGCCAGGCTCCGTTCCATATGGTCGATGCACCTCCCAAAGAGGCAGGCAAGTGCGATCATTGTGGTGGTGAGCTTTATCAACGTGACGATGACAATGAACCAACTGTTCGCAATCGGCTGGAAGTTTACATGAATCAGACAGCTCCGTTGATCGAGTTTTACAAAAAGCAGGGAAAGGTGTTGGAGGTCAATGGGAATCAGCCAGTGGCCGACGTAAGT
This sequence comes from Chloroflexota bacterium, assembly GCA_018657655.1. Classification (GTDB taxonomy): domain Bacteria; phylum Chloroflexota; class Dehalococcoidia; order SZUA-161; family SpSt-899; genus JABMQN01. The sequence continues at coordinate 1,195 of JABHWQ010000201.1, forward strand.
AAAGAGATGCTTGCTGCTTTGGCGTAAGCAATATGGGAATTATTATAAAATCGCCGCGTGAAATCGGCGTAATGCGTGAGGCAGGACGGATTGTAGCCGCTGTCCACGATACCTTAAAAAATGAAATAAGGCCGGGAATAACCACCGGTGAGCTAGATGCAATAGCCGTCCGGACAATAACGGAGAGGGGTGCGATTGCATCGTTCAAAGGTTATCGCGGATTTCCTGCTTCGATATGTACTTCAATAAACGAAGAGGTGGTTCACGGTATCCCGGGTAGTCGTGTGCTTGAAGAAGGCGACTTAGTTGCCATCGATGTAGGGGCGGTTTATAATGGATTCCAGGGTGACGCTGCTATAACGGTGGCGGTGGGCAAAACAAGTGCTGAAGCGGAAGCACTGATGAATGCTACGCGAGGTGCTCTGGAAGCTGGGATAAAGGCTGCACGAAGCGGGGTGCATTTGGGAGATGTATCCGCTGCCATTCAGGCATATGCTGAGGAACGTAACTTTTCCGTTGTTCGGGAGTACGTTGGCCATGGGATTGGACGAGATATGCATGAAGAACCGCAAATCCCGAATTATGGCACTTCGGGACAGGGGCCGGTGCTAAAGAAAGGCATGACAATGGCTCTGGAGCCAATGGTAAATGCGGGCGGCTGGCGTACCAAAGTGCTTCCTGATCGGTGGACGGTGGTAACAGCTGACGGGAGTCTCTCGGCACATTACGAGCATACAATCGCCATTACAGATGGAGAAACGGAGATATTGACTCAGCTGTAGTGGGATTACAGTTTTCATGATAAAGTCTCAGGGGGGCTAGCGAGAGGGTATATATGTCGAAAAAAGAAGCCGTTGAAGTTGAGGGAACGGTAGTCGAACCCTTAACCAATGGGATGTTTCGCGTTGAGTTGCCAAATGGGCACTTGGTTTTAGCGCATGCATCTGGTAAGATGAGGCGATATTTTATAAAAGTAGTACGTGGAGATAGGGTATTAGTCGAGCTTTCACCCTATGATCTTTCTCGGGGACGAATTACGTATCGATTCAAGTAGAGGTTAAATAATGAAAGTCCGAGCTTCAGTTAAGCCCCGTTGCAGCAATTGCAAAGTTGTTAAGCGCAAAGGGGTTTTACGAGTTATTTGTTCAAATCCAAGGCATAAACAGAGGCAGGGATAACGCCAATAGAAAGCTTCGGCTTGAAACGATATCCCTAAGGAGTAAAAATGGCACGTGTTGCGGGTGTTGACATTCCGGCAAACAAAAGAGTGGAGATATCTCTTCGTTATATATTTGGTATTGGACCGACGTTAAGTAAAAAGATACTGGACCAAACAGGCGTCAATCCTGATACCAGAGTTAAGGATCTATCCGATGAAGATCTTAATAAAATACGAGAGGCCATCGATAAAGAACACAAAGTTGAGGGTGATCTTCGAAGAGAAGTTACTTTCAATATAAAACGGCTTATCGAGATAGGCTGTTATCGAGGCATGAGGCATAGAAGAGGACTCCCGGTTCACGGACAGAGAACAAAGACCAATGCCCGCACCAAACGCGGACCGAAGAAGACCGTGGCCGGAAGAGGCCGAAGACGCGGTATGACCAAGAAGTAAGAATCGTAGTCTTATTCAGTGAGGAAGTTTAATGGCAGTAAAAAAAGGTAGTTCAGGAGTTAAAAGGCGCGAGCGTAAAGGGATAGTCAGGGGTCGTGCGTATGTGCAGTCGACATTCAACAACACCATCGTCACCTTGACGGATGTAGCAGGTAACGTTATCACTTGGGGAAGTTCGGGAACCATGGGATTCAAAGGATCCCGAAAAGGAACTGCGTATGCTGCCCAGAGAGCTGCTACTGAAGTGGCGCAGAGAGGGATGGAACACGGATTACGGCATGTTGATGTGCTAATAAAAGGTCCCGGTAGCGGAAGAGAAGCTGCAATCCGTGCGCTACAGGCGACCGGATTGAATGTGCTAAGTATAAAAGATGTTACTCCGACACCACATAACGGATGTCGTGCTCGGAAAAAACGGCGAATTTAAATATATATTTAATGGGAACGAGGTATATGGGCACCTACAATTGCCCTGACTCGTACTGAGGGAGGATATCTATGGCCCGCTACACTGGGCCCGTCTGTCGGTTGTGCCGGCGAACAAGCGAAAAGCTGATGCTGAAGGGCGAGAGATGTCTCACACCTAAGTGTGCTGTGGAACGTCAGCTCAGTAGTATGGCTGGTAAGAATCGGAATAGACGGCGTGGACGCCCCAAAAAGAAATCAGAATATGGTATCCGCTTGATGGAAAAGCAGAAAACCAAGAATACATATGGTATACTTGAACGTCAGTTGCGGATATACTTCAGAAAAGCAGGAAAGACACCTGGTCTCTCGGGAGAGAATCTCCTTAGAATGCTAGAGACAAGACTGGATAATGTAGTTTATCGCCTTGGTTTTGCGGATAGTCTGCGTCAAGCCAGACAACTAGTCCGGCATGGTCATTTTACGTTAAATGGCCGTAAGACCGATATTCCATCGTGCGCGGTTAAACCGGGCGATGTAATTGCATGGAAAGAGAATAAGGCGAAGCTCTTCCCTTATCAATATGCTGCACAGAATATTGCAGGCAAGCAAATACCAGGGTGGTTAAGTGTGGATAGTAGTACCCTCACGGCGAAAGTTTTGGCTCAGCCAACAAGAGAAGATATCGGGGGTACCATTAATGAAAGGTTAATCGTAGAGTACTACTCAAAGTAATCATATTCCCTTCGGGAGGTCAGAAATTTGCCTGAGACTGTAAGTCCTACAATCGAATACCAAGAGCTTTCTCAAGACTTCGGACGCTTTGTTGTAGAGCCGTTGGAACCGGGATATGGTCTCACGCTCGGCAATTCCATGCGGCGGATACTACTGAGTTCCCTACTGGGAGCTGCAATTACCGCAGTTAGAATAGACGGCATACAGCATGAATTCTCTGTGATTCCGCACATGAAAGAAGACACGATGGAATTCCTGCTAAACCTTAAAGGGACTCGATTGAGCTATTTGTCCGATCGCTCAGATTCCCTTACCCTCGAAGTTTCAAAGGAGGGTGTTGTCCGTGCTGGTGATATAAAACCATCGGCTAATTTCGAAATCGTAAATCCGGATCATTACCTGGCAACTCTGGAATCGTCCGAGGCAAACCTCAATGTTGAGCTCATTGTTGAGTTGGGAAGGGGATATGTTGGGGCTGGTTCTAATGAGGGGCGACCCATCGGGGTTTTACCCGTTGACGCAGTGTTTACTCCGATCAAACGTGTAAACTATAAGGTGGAGAAGACCAGAGTTGAGGATCGGAGCGACTACGATCGTCTGATAATGGATATATGGACTGATGGCACACTGTCTCCGTCAGATGCTATGGCTGAGGGTGCTCATATTTTAATTCGACAGTTCACTACTTTTGCTAATCTTGGCAAGGTCCCGGTTGAGGCAGTTACTACTGAAGTGGAAGAGTCACAACAGGTACCTGAGCAACAGGATATCCCGTTGGAGCAGTTGGGGCTATCCTCGCGGACGTTCAATGCACTGCGACGTGGCGGTATCACTACTACTAGTGCTCTTTTGGAGAAGAGCAAGGATGAGTTGCTGGGTCTAAAGAACTTCGGAGAGAAATCATGGAACGAGGTTCAGGAGCATCTGGTGAAGATGAGCTTGGTGGAAACGGAATCCCAAGACGAGGTCGAAGATCAAGCCGAGGGAACAGGCGAAGAGGGCTCTATCGAAGAGTCAGAGATCGAAGCGATGCGAAGAAAGCTGCAAGAGAGATTTGCCAGGTGAAGGAGGGGAAATGAGGCACCGGATGGCGGGGAGGAAACTTTCGAGGACGGCTGATCATCGATTGGCGATGTATCGTAATCAGGTGACCGACCTGTTGAGATATGGAAAAATTGTAACCACTGAACCGAAAGCCAAGGAAGTTCGCTCTCTGGCGGAGAAAATGATAACTCTGGGAAAAGCGGGGCATTTGGGTGCCCGACGTCAAGCTTTGGCTTTTATCATGTCTAAGGATGTTGTCAAAAAAGTTTTTGATGAGATAGGTCCAAGCTACAGTGACAGGGCTGGAGGTTATACCAGAATGGCAAAGCTCGGACCACGCCAGGGTGATGGCGCATCGATGGTTCAACTTGAACTGGTTTAGGAGTAAGTTGGCATTGCCAAGGTAGCTTTACTGATTGAATATGAGGGCACCAAGTATCACGGATTTCAAATCCAGAATGATGTGCCCACGATTCAGGGGGAACTGGAGAAGGCATTAAGCAAGGTGACGGGTGAAAGGATTCGCCTCCATGGAGCAGGCCGGACCGATACTGGGGTACACGCCATGGGACAGGTAGCGGCGTTTAAGACCGAATCGACTCTTTCTCCAAAGACCTTTGTCAAAGCAATAAACTATTATTTACCAGTAGATATCGCGGTAAGAGATGCACTTAATGTAGAAATAAGTTTTGATCCCAGGCGGGGTGCTACAAGTCGAGAATACCGCTACATCATTTGGAACAGCCCGGTTCGCTCGGCAATATACCGCAAATGGGTGAACACTGTACCTGGAAAACTGAATATCGATACCATGAATTGGGCCTGTGAAAGTCTCAAAGGCGAGCGTGATTGCTCCCCATTCACAAACGTAGAAGGCGGTGCAAAGAACACGGTAAGAACCGTTTTTAAAGCTGAGGTTAAGAGACACAGAGAATTCATTTTATTCGATATGATAGCCAATGCCTTTTTACCACATCAAGTGCGGCGGACCATTGGCAGTCTGATGGAGGTTGGCTCTGGAAGGATGGAGATAGAGGAATTTCAGAAAATGGCAAATTCTGGTAAAATAGGACAGGCAAAGTTAACGGCCTCACCAAAAGGGCTTTACCTGATGAAGGTTAATTATTCTAATATTGGATTTAGCAATGAAAACATATAGTACAAAAGGTTCAGATATTAAGCGGGAATGGCATGTCATTGATGCTTCAGGGCAAATACTGGGGCGCATGTCCACGGAGATCGCTCAGCTTCTTAAAGGGAAGCACAAACCGATATACGCACGCAATCTCGATACGGGCGATTTTGTTATCGTGATAAATGCAGGGAAGGTTAGGGTCACCGGGAACAAGGCCAGGCAAAAGATATACTATCGGCATTCCGGGTATCCGGGCGGACTCAAAGAAGTAACCTTTGAACGAATGATCGAAACACACCCTGTCAGGGTTGTGGAACATGCAGTCAGAGGTATGTTGCCTAAGAATGTTCTGGGACGGGCGATGTTTAGAAAGTTGAAAGTCTATGAAGGGCCGACGCATCCTCACCAGGCTCAGATCAAGGAAGGAAGCAAGGCTGAGGAGGGATAGTTTGGAGGAACAAGGTAAGTATTATTATGGAACCGGGCGAAGAAAATGTGCAATCGCTCGTGTGAGACTTTATCCAGGCGATGGAAAAATCTCCGTAAACGCAAAGCCGTTCGAAAAGACATACGGGACGGAAAGCCTCAGGCGGATTGCAGTTCAGCCGTTTGAAGTTACAGAGACTGCTGGAAAATACGATGTGGTGGCCAGAGTTGATGGTGGTGGAATCGCTGGGCAGGTTGGGGCTATACGGCATGGAATCAGTCGGGCGCTGCTCGTGGTGGATGAGAATTTTAGAGGCGCACTACGCAGCCA
>JABHWQ010000337.1 GCA_018657655.1 Chloroflexota bacterium
AAGCCGTATTTGGACGCGTTGGACATAATCACCGAACAAACCGGGGTACTTCCTCAGGAACCGCGCCTGCTAGTTGAGCTTGAAGTGGATGTTACTATTGAATCGGACGAAGGACCAATAACTGAAAGACTGGTCCCGCACATGATCATACCTCTATCCGGGAAGACCATCGAGATCGGTGGTGAATTGACCGAGGCAAATTCCGGTTCCATTGATGACATGGATACCAAAACAATCACCCCTTCGCGTAAAACTGCAGGCCCCATCGCTTCCGTACTTCTCTTCTCAGTATTTTTTGTGGGGTTCATGGTTATGACTAGAGACAACGTGATTACAAAAACCGTCTTTGAAAAACATGTCGATTCCACTAACAAGAGGTACCGGGATCAACTGGTTGCAGCTGATTTTCAACCCCCTGTCACAAACCAACAGATTATTTCTGTTAATTCAATCGAAGACCTGAGCCTTGTAGCAGAAGAACTCGGCAAGCCCATAATTTACCAGATATCTCCACACGATTCACACATCTATAGTGTTTTCGATGGTGCGATCATATACGACTACACGCTGGAGAAGGAATTGGACGATTCAACGAATAGCCATATTGCTGACGGCGAACGGTATCAGTGATATAATGCTGAATACAACGTCGCTACAAAAAAATGAGGTGCAAAGATGTACGATAGAATACTAGTACCGTTAGACGGATCAGAGGCATCAGAGGTCGTTATCCCTTATGTTGAAGAAATAGCCGCCAAATCAGAGGGAGAGATTGTTCTGGTTAGCGTATCGGAAATCGAGAATGCCGAACTGGACCACGTGTACCGCCCTTATCTCGATCAGCTCACATCACGCATACAAAGCAAGCTTGAGGATTGGGGAGAAGACAAAAGATTCTGGGTATCCTCTGATTGCATCATGGGTAATGCAGCCGCTGAAATCGTCCGATACGCCGATGAAAACGATATGAACCTCATCGCCATGGCAGCCAAGGGAAGTTCCGGTACAGGCCCGTGGCTTTTGGGCAACATTGTCGCCAAAGTTCTTCGGGCAACAGGCAAACCCGTCCTCCTGATCAGGAAGCCAGCCAGCGATTCATCTATATCACAGAGAACAATAATAAAAAGGGTTTTGGTGCCATTGGATGGATCAGAATTCGGAGAGGGCGCAATCCCACACGTGAAGGCGCTGGCTAGAGTCCTCGATATAGAAATACTTCTTTTGCACGTGGTTGAACCTGTAGTAACTGCTGGTGTTGCCGGGCTTGCCTCTGTTACCTTTCCCACTGCCAAAGAGGAAGCTAGCCGTTTGATTTCTGCAATCGACTATCTAAATGAAGTTGAAAATGAGTTGAAGAATGAAGGCTTGACTGTCTCCAGCGAGTCGATTTCAGGATCAGCAGCCGAACAGATAATCACCTATTCCGAAGAAAATGGCATCGATCTTATAGCGATGTCCACTCACGGACGTTCCGGAATTGGGCGATGGGTTTTCGGCAGCGTTACAGACAAAGTCCTGCATGCCGGAAATGTTTCGGTTCTCACTGTGAGAGCATCCGCAAAGTAGTAGGGCCCCTATTACCAGACCCGGACTCGTTAACCTGCTTACAGCTTCCGGCCTGCCGCTTCGACAAACGGCACTAATTCCTTCATAAGTTGGGCAAACTGTTCAGGATTCAGTGACTGCTGTCCATCGGAAAGCGCTGCTTGGGGATTGGTATGGACCTCAATCAAAAGGCCATCCGCGCCGCATGCAACTGCAGCCTTCGCCATCGGTGCCACGTATTCCCTCACCCCTGTCCCATGTGAAGGATCAACCACAACAGGCAAATGGCTGTGCTGTTTGATATGAGGAATGGCATTGAGGTCCAGTGTGTTGCGAGTGGCTGTTTCAAAAGTTCGAATACCACGTTCGCACAGGATCACGTTAGGATTACCTTCGGATACAATGTACTCAGCGGCAAGCAGCAAATCCTCGACCGAAGCAGCCATACCTCGTTTAAGGATAACCGGTTTACTGCTCTGCCCCAGCTTTTTTAGCAATC
>JABHWQ010000196.1 GCA_018657655.1 Chloroflexota bacterium
AAAGTGTTGAACCAAGCTGCATTATTGGCGCTTTTGTGGACACTGATTTCCCTCACATCTGGCGTTGCATTTGGTGTAGAACCAGGTGTCGAGCCGACACAGAGCAATCCGTACGTTCACTGGAAGAACGGACCGTCTCATGAAGCCGGATTCTTCCTCATCGGCGTCTGGCTGCAGAGTCCCGGAAAAGCGAAGCAGTACTTGAATGCCGGTTTCAATACATACGTAGGCCTCTGGAAAGGGCCCACTGCAGCACAATTGACCGAGTTGAAGGAAGCTGGAATGAAAGTTGTTTGTCACCAGAATGCTCTGGGACTCAGCCATGTGGATGATTCGACCATCATCGGCTGGATGCACGGTGATGAACCGGATAACGCTCAGTCGCTCGGAAATGGGAAAGGATACGGCCCACCAATCCTCCCAAAGAGTATAGTCCAAGACTATGCGAAGTTACGAAGCAGGGACCCTTCGCGTCCTGTGCTTCTCAACTTAGGTCAAGGTGTGGCCTGGGATCAGTGGCATGGGCGCGGTGTCCGTACGAACCACCCAGAGGACTACCCGGAGTACGTGAAAGGCTGTGACATCGCCTCGTTCGATATTTACCCGGTTGTTCACTCCAAACCAGCGGTGTCGGGCAAACTCTGGTACGTTGCAAGAGGTGTGGAACGCCTGACAGAATGGGTTGAAGGAAAGAAGGCGGTGTGGAACTGCATTGAATGTACGCGCATTAATAGCGCCACCACTAAACCCACTCCCAGCCAGGTCAACAGCGAAGTCTGGATGTCTATCATTCACGGTTCGATGGGGCTTATTTACTTCGTCCATGAATGGGTGCCCAAGTTCAACGAGTCAGCGCTTCTCAGCGCCCCGGAGATGCTTCAGGCAGTCACGGCCATAAACAGGCAAGTCACCGCTCTTGCCCCGGTGTTGAACAGCCGTACGATTGACGGCGAGGCAGCGGTATCTTCGGGCAACGGGAACGTTCCCATCGCAATAATGATGAAGAAATATCGGGATTCGATATATCTATTCGCTGTCGGGATGCGAGACGGTAGAAGCACTGCGACGTTCACGACAAAAGGAGTGAGCGGCCAAAGAGAGGTCGAGGTTCTGGGTGAAAACCGCACACTGCCTTCGAAGGACGGCATCTTCAAAGATCAATTTGAGCCGTACGAAGTGCATCTCTATCGGATGAGGTGAGATACAAAAACCCATCTGTTGCGTTGGACCGTGGAATCGTAAAAGCAGCCGCAAATATTGTAATACTTGGCACATGTTTTATATGCCTCGGAAATGAATCCTTCACCTTGCTGTACCCTGTCAGAGCAATGTGGACCGCTTAACCCCCCTGAATTTAGATATGGATTGGCGCTGGATGTGGGCGCCTGATTACCGTAGAGGAGGCTTAAAGGTAATCAGGGTAATCTTGCTCTTTCACCGTATTGTCAGTACCATACCATTGACAGGCAAAAATGAGGAAGAAAGGAGTGTCCAGATGTCAGTCAAGAAGGATTCAGAAGCCATTGTCCGTGAGGAAAATTATCAAGCAAAACACGATGAAAATGCGAAGAGCTTTTAACCTGGGGAAAGGAGGCTTAAAAAAACACTTGCTGTTTGTGAAAAGTACACCTTAACTTTTAACTCAATGTGTCCAGAATGTTCTGACGACATACAAGTGGTGTCTTATACAGCGCAAATAGATATATATAGGTTCTTAACACAGTTCTGTATAAGCCCCTGGTTAGACGATGGAAGACTCTATGCTGTCAGCAAGGCGGCGCTATGAGGAAGAGAGGAAGCTGCCAGAGTGCTGCTCAAGACCGTATTATCACAGATGAATGTCATCATATAAAAATTGCACTGAGAGTATTACTTTCAGTCCTGTTGTATCCAGTGTACGGAGATTCCGTTACAAAAACATTTTCGGAGGATAATAATGGCAGACAAGAAGGCAGACTTAGCAGGGCCTGGAATTGGCGACTATAACGAACTGGAAAAAATTCTTCCGCAGGATTACAGCTCATTGCTCACTCCTATTGAAACGCAGAAGGCAATATTTTTATTGAAGAACTACATTGAGGAGAATCTGTGTAAAGAACTGAAACTGATAATGGTCACGGTTCCACTGATTGTGGACGTTGAGAGTGGCGTGAACGATTTACTGGACCGTGATGGCTCACGTACTCCTGTCGAGTTCTACATTTCGAACGACCACGGCAAGAATCCGGTCAATGCCCAGATCGTTCAAGCCGCGACCAAATGGAAACGAATGGCGCTGAAACAGTTTGGCATGAATGTTGGCGAGGGGCTTTGCACCGATATGCTCGCTGTACGCAAGGACTACTTTCTTGACCATGATCACAGCGCCTATGTAGACCAGTGGGATTGGGAGTTAGCCATTACGGAGGAGCAACGGAATCTGCGGTTTCTGACTGAAGTGGTAAAGAAGATATGGAAAGTCCTGAAAGGCGCCGAGGTTTATATACAGGAAATTTTTCCGCAGTTGAATACGGACAAGTATCCAAACCTTCCCGATGAGCTTATCTTCCTGCACGCAGAAGACATCCTTGACCGGTACTATGATCTGCCCCGCAAAGACCGTGAGACAGAAATAATCCAGGAATACCCCGCAATATTCATCTATGGGATCGGCTGGCCTCTCAGGGACGGTTTCCCTCATGAAATGAGAGCTGCTGATTACGACGACTGGGTTTCGGAGACCATGTCTGAGGACAACAGGCCCATGCATGGCCTGAATGGTGACATACTCGTTTGGAATCCGATAACGAAACGCCGTCACGAACTGACATCGATGGGTATCCGTGTGAACGCTGAGACGCTCAAGAAGCAGTTGGAAATGAGTGACCAGAATGATTTCCTCAAACTGCCGTACCACCAGGCAATCATTCGAGACGAGATCCCGCTCAGTATCGGTGGCGGTATTGGTCAATCACGTACCACTATGCTCCTGCTTAAGAAGGCGCACATTGGGGAGGTCAGTGTCACAGTATGGCCTAAGATTCTAAAGGACATGTGCAAGAAGAAGAACATTCATATTCTGGAGTAAACAGGAGTCACTTCAGTAAGCGTCTATGGGTATCGTCGCCTAACCAGCGTTTTCACCTGACCACCTTACTATAGTAAATAGATAGAGGTGGCAGGTGAGTCAAACCGCTAGCTGTTGAAGAACAAAGTGTTCAGTGAATACGGAGACAGTTGTTATGACAAATAAAGAGCGGCTTGTCCGTACGATTAACCGTCAGCCTGTCGATAGGCTCCTGACGTGGGATTTTATTGACAATGAGAAGATACTATCTCAATACGGTGGTTATGATTCCTCACGGAAATACTCCTTCGAGGAACTCACTGAGCTTAATCTCCGTGCTTTCCGTGAAATCGGCCTGGACATTACCCGTTTCATCTATGATCCTGTTGACCACTGGATGGGAAACAAGGTCGATAACTGGATACGGTTTTTTGGTGTCGACTCGAGAGAATGGGAGGTCTCAAAGAAGGGCGGTACCTCATGGATTTCAAAACGGCCATTCAAAACCATCTCCGAGCTTGAAAAGAACATGCCGAAAATGCCTGATTTCGAGGAGGTCAGGGACTGGTTCGAGCCATTGATTACTTACATCGGCCAAGTGTTCGACGGTAACGATATCGTTTTCATTGGTGGTGTCGAGGGACCGATGAGTGACAGTTACACATACATGGACATGGAGCTTTTCTCCATGGCGATCTATGATGCTCCGGAGATTGTAGCGCATGTCATGGACTGCACAGCAGCTTTCTCGGAGTACATGGCACGGATATATGCCGAAAACGCCACAGCGCCCATCCTTTTTATGGGCGAGGATATCTGCTGTGTTTCCGGCCCGATATTCAGCCCGGAGTTTCTCAGGCGCGAGGCGCTCCCCAGGTGGCGGAAAATCAGGGAACCAATATCACAGAAGGGCTATGCTTTCATTTATCACACGGATGGTTTGTATGGGAATGCGCTCCCGCTCATATTGGAGGAGTTCGGTGCTGATGCCTTGCACCCGATCGAGCGGAACGGCCTGAACGATATATTCGAGATACGCAAGCGGTACCCGGATACCATGCTCATGGGGAACGTTTGCTGCGCTGTTACCCTGCCAACGGGAACACCAGCCGATGTTGAGGATGAAACCCTTGAGATCATCGAACGGCTTGGCCCGGAGGGCAACATTGTCATCGGATCATCAAGCGAGGTTCACGGCTTAGTGCCACCGGAGAACGCCTGTACGATGTACCGGACAGTATATGAATACGGCACATACCCGATCGACATCGACAGGATACGTAGCAGGCGTGTTGAACTTAAACCGCACCTGAAGACGCGGTTGCGGGTTGGATAATCAGGAATTAAAGGCCTCTATGTTCACTAGAAAAATTAAAATCGTCAACAATATCTACCTCAAATATTAATTCACAATCTCCAATACAATCATAAAAATGGACAAAGTTACTGTACGATTAGTGGCAGCAGGTGAACCGCAAACCGTTAGGCGCCAACTTGTGATCGAAAAAGAGAACATAGAATTTTTCCCGCTCTGATCTTTGCATTTCCATATTATTAATATGCAAAATTTTCTTAAGGACAGAAAGGAGAGTAACAAAAATGGCAAAGTATGCTCGCCGAACGTGGATTCAGAGAAATATAGAGATCGCTACTGGCGTTGGTGCAGCTTCGGCTTTATCGATCGTGAAAACCTCCAAGGCAAAAGCCCAAAGCAATTCAACCTTGAAAAAAGGGAACATCAAACTGGCATGGGCGCTTGAGCGTGACACGTCGCGTTTGAGACTCGCCAAACAGATTGGAGTCAATCATGTGATTGCCAGAGTGACAAGAGTGCTGGAGGAGACGAGTCGCGATCATTACTTTGATGCTTTGAAGAAGATGAAAGCAGAATACGAAGCAGCGGGATTTACTATTGCTGGTGTCGAAAGCGACCCGGTTTCTACAAAACGGATAAAGCTGGGTATGCCTGGTCGCGATGAAGAAATCGCCAATTACATTTCAGCTATTAAAGCAATGGGCAAGCTCAATATTCCGATGTGCTGTTACAACTTCATGGCCGGAATAGGTTGGTGCCGCACCAGGTTCGATATTCCTGAACGTGGCGGCGCTCTTACAAGCGAGTTTAACTATGCGGATGCGGAACAACAGGGACTCACTGAGTGGGGAAAGATCAGCGAGGAAAAAATCTGGGATAACATAACATATTTTTTAGAGCGGATAATTCCAGTCGCTGAAAAGTCAAACGTAAATATGGCATTGCATCCGGACGATCCTCCCATATCACC
>JABHWQ010000195.1 GCA_018657655.1 Chloroflexota bacterium
AACTGAGGGAGAAAGGGTTGAGTCCAATCTCGTCGTCTCACCCGAAAAAGTTCTCTCCCAGATGAAACAGTTTCAGGAACAAATGGATTTGTATCGTATTAGCGGTGGCGTCCACACCTCGGCCCTGTCCGACCCCATCAACCTGCTGGTGATCTCTGAGGATATCGGACGGCACAACACCATGGACAAGATTCAGGGTGAATGCCTGGTAAGGAAATTGGAAACCAGGGATGGGCTGCTCCTGTGCACCGGACGCGTTTCCTCCGAGATGCTGCTTAAAGCATCCCGGATGCAGGTTCCGATCATTGCGTCACTGACATCGCCGACGGGGCGCGCTGTTTCGCTGGCCCGTGATCTGGGTATTACCCTGGTTGGTTATGCGCGCAGCAACCGCCTGACGGTGTATTCCTACCCGGAGCGGCTTGGCCGCTGAACACAAAATATTTATTTATGCTAACCCGGCAAAAAACCGGGCATGGCTCTCAACCGATAGTGCCCCTCACAACGGGCACATCAAATTTGAGAGAAATGGAGAGAAGTGGAACAGGAACAAATTGAACAGCTCTATAGAAGTATGGCGAAAAGCGATTTTGGGGATGTCATGGTTGTCGGTGGAGGGATCAGCGGAATTCAGGCCTCTCTCGATCTCGCCAATGCGGGCTTTAAGGTCTACATGGTGGAGAAATCACCTGCCATCGGTGGCCATATGGCCCAGCTTGACAAGACTTTTCCCACCAATGACTGCTCTATGTGAATACTCTCGCCTAAACTGGTCGAGGTCGACCGGCAGACAAACATAGAAGTATTGACCTACACTGAAGTAGACAGTGTAGAAGGGGAAGCGGGGGCCTTCAAGGTGACCCTGACCAAGAAACCCAGATACATAATAGAGGACAAATGTGTGGGCTGTACTGCCTGTGTAGAAGCCTGCCCGGTTAAGTTTCCGGATCCATTCAATCAGGAGATATCCAATAACAAGGCCGTCCATATATATTACTCTCAGGCAGTTCCTCTTGTCGCATATATTGATGAAAGCTGTCTTTACCTCAAAGAGAAGAAGTGCTTTATCTGTAAAGCGGTGTGTCAGAATGATGCCGTAGATTTCAGTCAGATGCCGGAGAAGGTGGAAATAGAGGTAGGGGCTATACTTCTTTCTCCGGGGATGGAGCCATTTGATCCCAAATTGAGGGATGAATATGGCTATGGTACGTTCGAGAACGTAGTAACCAGCATGGACTATGAACGGCTGCTATGCGCCACAGGGCCATATGAAGGTGAAATACTGCGTGCGTCTGATAAAAAGCATCCCCACAAAGTTGCCTGGATTCAGTGCGTCGGTTCCCGGCAGGTTATTGAGGGTGGCAACAGCTATTGTTCTGCCGTGTGCTGCACTTATGCGCAAAAGCAAGTCATTCTGACCAAGGACCACGATGCTGATGCCGAGTGTACCATATTCCATAATGATATTCGCGCCTATGGGAAAGACTTCGAGCGATTCTACGAGAGAACAGCGAACTATCCAGGGGTTCGGTTCATCAGAAGCTATGTGTCGATAGGGAGAGAAATACCGGAAAGCAAAAATGTAACCATACGATACTCTACTTACGAGGATGGGGTACAAGAGGAAGAGTTCGATATGGTAGTGCTATCCGTCGGACTGAATCCTCCGATCGAATTTAAGGATTTGGCAGACAAATTCGACATTGAGCTCAATTCGCACGGATTCTGCAAAACCAACCTCGTTAATCCGATGGAGACCTCCCGTCCGGGAGTGTTTATAAGCGGAGCCTTCCAGGGTCCTGTAGATATCCCCGAGTCAGTCTACACCGCCAGCGGAGCCGGCTCACAATGCGGCACGCTGCTAGACCATCGGAGAGGCAAACTGACCACGGAAAGGGTATATCCGCCGGAAAGGGATGTTACCGGTGAGGAGCCAAGGATAGGAGTTTTTGTATGTCATTGTGGAGCCAATATCAGCAGAGTGGTCGATGTGCCTTCCACAGTTGAATATTGCCTGACCTTACCCAATGTTGTCCATGCTCAGCAACAGCTATTTTCGTGTGCTACCAATTGCGCTAAAGAAATAACTGACACGATTGAGGAAAAGGGGCTCAATCGAGTGATTGTCGCTGCCTGCTCTCCCAGGACTCTCGAACCTCTATTCTGGGATACTGTTCGGGAAGGGGGGCTTAATCCATATTACTTCGAAATGGCAAATATTAGAGAACATTGTTCCTGGGTTCACGCTAAAGAACCTGAAGAGGCCACACAAAAGGCACAGGACATAACCCGGTCGTCGATAGCACGATCCCGCCATCTCGAGCCGTTAACGCAAATCGATCTGCCGGTCGACAAGAGAGTACTGGTCGTCGGTGGTGGTATAGCCGGCATGACCTGCGCTCTCTCCATCGCCGAACAGGGGCATGAGGTTCACCTGGTGGAGAAGGATAAAGACCTGGGAGGATTGGCTCGAAGAATCCATCACACCCTGGACGGACTGGATGTTCAGGCGTATCTGAACGATCTGATACGAAAGGTCTATAAGAATCCCCTGGTACATGTGTACCATGATGCCACCATCAACGAGGCTGCCGGCTACATCGGCAATTTCGAAACCACGGTGACGTCCGAACTGGGAATCAGCAAGATAATACACGGTGCAACTGTCATCGCCACAGGTGTAGACGTGTATCAACCGACCGAGTACCTGTATGGAGAAGATGACAGAGTCATGACCCACATTGAGCTGGAGGAGTTAATCACCGATAGAGACGAAAGGGTAACCAATGCCAAGAGTGTGGTGATGATCCAATGCGTGGGGTGCAGGAATGAAGACAGGAATTATTGCAGTCGTGTATGCTGCAGTGAGTCCATAAAGAACGCCCTGTTATTGAAAGAGCTAAACCCGGAGACGGATGTCTATATTCTCTTCAGGGATGTAAGAACCTACGGATACCTGGAGGATCACTATCGGGAGGCGGCAAATCAGAATGTACGGTTCATCCGCTACGAACCTGATGAAAAACCCGAGATAGAAGCGGTTGTGGAAGAAGGCCAGCCTGTATTGCGAGTTACCCTGCCGGATTATGTATTAGGCCAGAAAATTGCCATAGACGCCGATATCGTCATGTTAGCTGCTGCGGCTATTCCTCCGGAAGGAAACAAGGGACTAGCGCAATTGTTTACAGTTGCATTGAGCCCGGATAATTTCTTTAAAGAAGCGCATGTCAAACTAAGACCGGTGGAATTTGCTGCCGATGGCGTGTATCTTTGTGGAACCGCCCACTATCCCAAGCTTATACCGGAAGCGATCAGCCAGGCCTATGCGGCTGCGGGTCGGGTTTTGACACTTCTCTCACACGACACGGTCGTCGCCTCCGGCTCTGTTTGCGAAGTGGAAGAGAAAAAGTGTATTGGCTGTGGTGAATGTATCTCAGCTTGTACGTACGGTGCTATAGAATTTGAGGATACTAAGCAAGGTAAAAAGGCAAAGGTTAATCCGGTTCTCTGTAAAGGAGACGGCCTGTGCAACGCCAAATGTCCCACAGGTGCGATACAACTAAAACACTTTACCGATGAAGAAATATTGAGCCAAATTGATGCGTTGGTACCAGCTCTTGTAGAAGTCTCCTCATAGACAGAGTAGGTAGTACTAGGAGCGAAAGGAAGGATAGAAGAATGGGTGCAGGATTTGAATTTAAACCTAGAATTCTGGGCTTCGTATGCCATTGGTGAGCGTATGGCGCTGCCGATTTGGCTGGAGTTTCCAGACTACAGTATACAACAGAAATAAGAATGATTCGTGTCATGTGTTCCGGAAGAGTCGATCCGGCATTTATTTTCCGGGCTTTCGCAAATGGTGTGGATGGCGTGTTCATCGGTGGCTGCCGTTTAAATGAATGCAATTACATTACTCATGGTAATTATGTCGCGCTTGCCACGGTGCTTCTATGTAGAAGAATAATGGAACATATAGGGATCAACCCGGAACGGCTCAGCATTGAATTTATGTCTGCCGGTGAAGGAAACGTGTTTACCGAAGAGGTTGATAAGTTTGTCAAAAGTGTGAAGGGATTAGGGCCTCTGGGCACAAGCGACGAAATAGATGAAGACCAATTTAGGTCGAAACTCGATTTGGTTACCAATCTTATTCCTTACATCAAGATAGTGAAAGCGGAGAAGCTGTCATCACGTCTCGAAAATGAAGAGGAATACGACGGACTTTTCACCAGTGAAGAGATAGAAGAGTTATTCAATGAAGTGGTCTCATATTATATCGATCCGGATAGGTGTAAGGCCTGCATGATTTGTGCCAGGAAATGCCCAGTAGAGGCAATTGAAGGTGGGAAGGGTTTGATTCACGTAATAGATCAGGACAAGTGCATTAAATGCAATACTTGTTTTGAGGCATGCCCGGAGAAATTTGCGGCGGTGCAGAAAATCGTTTCCGAACCGGTTCCTCCACCTCTACCTGAGGATGCCAGAATGCTAGTCAGAGAAAAGTGACCAAAGACAAGGTTGAAGGTGAAGTCTGCATCATGGGTGGCATGGGCAACCGAACCGGGTCCTATCTGCGTCTGTGTAAAGACCTTGGCACGGACGTCATCTACGTTCCCGCTTGCCCGGAGATGGGTTTCTGCCATGATGAAGCCCCGAAGGCCAAACGAGTGGACTGGGATTACTTCACGGCCGATGATTTCGATCCT
>JABHWQ010000279.1 GCA_018657655.1 Chloroflexota bacterium
AAGCGGCCAGAATCTTTTCATTATTGTCGAGAACGGCCAGAGGAAAACCGGTGGCCCGGGTGAATAGGTCCAATGTCTCCTGCAGTTTATCCATGTCCACAAGTTCATCGAAAGAATATTCAGCCATTAAAGGCTCCCTTACCGATAAGGCAGACAATAAACATCTACCAATCCTTGATTCTATTAACCCTTAAAGTATAGAGACAAAAACTACATCATTGAGTTATAACTACCCCAACTCCAATTACCGAGTCTCACATAGTCATTCCGACACTGATAATAGAATAACCATTTGACTAACCATTGCAAATATAAATGCAACGCATCACTAATACCTGATAATAATACACTTCATCCCCAATAACAGAGCCGTACGCTCGATGAAGCGTACGGCTCTGTATAATCTCTTCTTTTTTGCACATTAGCTGCTCTTTTTCATATTTTATCTGGCCATCCCACTTACATTTTACCTTTTTAGTTGCAAATCATATCGTCAGGATTTTCAACTTAACCACGTGGTACCGGAGATCCACACGCCGCGCCAGATTATGCTTAGCAGACATTCAAATATGTTCAGCACACTATAATAATACCATCATTGCTACCGTAACAAAAAATACACCCGCGCCCAATATCAATATGATAAGACCTGATTTTCGGTAGTCTTCACGGCTGTACCACATAAAGAGTCCACTAAGCACAAGTAACGCCATAACAACCGCTGTCAGGTCCATTGTCATTGACCACACACGGGTCATGACCCAGTTTTTCTTCTCCGCAAGGTTGCTATGCAAACCAGACATCGTGTGTAGATTACGAATTATAAACCAGAAGCCCAGATCAGTGAGCACCAAAGTTCCAGAACCGCTATCCAGCGCAAGATTCAACTCCACAAGCTTGCCTGGCCTTTGAGCACGTATTTGCATGGAATTCTTAGCAACGTCCACAAATACAGTATTGACCTCACCCTTTATACCAAGTTGCTCAAGCACAAATTGAGCTCTGTCCAGGCTGGTGCCATCAGGGGCTATATTTACAGTAACCTGCTTTTCAGTTATTTGCCGGCTGTCCCAAGTTTCCCAAAGTGACCAGCGATGGTTCAGGATGAATCCACTCACGGCAAACAGAATAAGCGGTAAAAGTAAGGCTATACCGCAAAATACGTGTGCTTTTCTGATAAGCGATCCGAATCTCATTGTACAGCCCTGAGTTTAAGGTATAAACCAGTCCTTTAAACTAGATTAGTGAATCTTACTTTAGCCAGGTAACGTGACAAATAATCAAAATCCTCCATATACTTTTAAACCGGGAGCAATGTTCTGCCATTGTCAGCACAGGGCATTTATGCTCATCCCGTTCTTTCAGGCTGAGCACCCCTATTCGCAAAGCTTATCCTCAATTTTCAGCTTTCGCATCGAAATAGCCTGCACAGGGCAGATACGGATACAGTTGCCACATCGAATACACTCGTCGCTGTTGATCCAGATATAGGTGGCCTTGTCGCTGTCATCGGTCTCACTCCAGCATAACGCGGCACCATCGGAATCCAACTCCAGTTCATCCAGCTTGAGAATGCAGTGACGCGGCGAGACCTTAATACACCAGTCACAATGGATACACTTGTCCTGATCAATCTCGAACTTGTGGTTGCAGAGGTAGCAGCGCCAGGCATGAGTGTCTGCGGCCACCGTGCTGAACCCGGTTTCCACCTCTTCGTTACCCTGTCTTTCCGCCACCGGATAAACGGGCATGTGCGGCGGATCGGTCAGGTCGTGATCGCGCACACGGTCCGTGCCCTCGTCCCGGCTTTGCAGCGTGATCTTCACTCTCCTGGTTTTGCGAACCTGGCCTGTGAGGTACTTGTCAACCTCTGCGGCCACCTCCTTGCCATCGGCAACAGCGTGGATCACATCCAGGCTGCCGTAATGGAAATCCCCGGTGCAGAAAAGTCCCTCGCGGCTGGTCTGGTGCGTTTCCGTAAAATCCACACCACCGGGCAGAATCTCCAGAGTCCGGTCCTGGCCGATAGCCATGATCAGGTGGTTACAGGGAACCTCGAACTCACTGCCGGGCACTGGTGTGATCGACGGCTTATCGTTGCCTGG
>JABHWQ010000339.1 GCA_018657655.1 Chloroflexota bacterium
AAATGCATCGGGGTGAGTATAAATAAATCCCCAGGGCATGCTCGTTTCACCCCCGTAGGCGTCTCCGTTTACGATGCATCCCAGGCGCCCGATTATCTGAGCCACAAGCAACGCCGGCACAAGTGCATCAGCAAGGCGACCCAATGGCAGATGTCTTATTTTCGCGTACGTTATGGCTGCTATGCTTCCCCCGGCGATACCACCCCAGATGGCCAATCCTTCAAATTGAATTATTTCAGATGGATTGCTGGTATAGTGCCCAAAGTTGTCTATGACGTGGAACAGCCTTGCACCCACAATCCCTGCCACGATTACCCACATGGCCATTGAAAACATCTCTGGGGGTGCGATCCCCTTTTTCTTTCCTTCGCGAGTAGCTATCAAAATTGCTGATATCACTGCCGCCATTATGGCGATGCTGTACCAGCGAAGTTCGAAACTTCCGATCTGAAATATCACCGGATCTATGTTAATATCAATACCGTTCACTTCTTGCTCTTTTTCCTTCGCTGAGTTCTTTTTGTCGCAGTTCTGCTTGCAGTGGTTTTAGTCTTTTTCATATTAAGGAGTGCCCCATTTTCAATGTGGTTATCTTGAGCACTTATATTAGTGATGGAAACCTGATAATCTCTTTGAAAACCGCATTGCAGACAGTACTCGTACCAAACCTGCCAATAATCTCGGTCAACCAACAGGTCTCCTTTACATCTGGGGCATCCCTTGAACTTACATAATTTCATTGTTTTGCCTTGAGACGATTCACTTCTCTTGAGCATGGTTTTTGTATAAATCATATTAAGGTTATCAACCTGAGCTTAATCGAAGATTAGCGAATCATTAAAGTTTGATTAGAATTTGAAACCTGGTCTCATCAGGGTCTATCCGATAATCTTTTTTACGTTATCTTCAATGTCACCAGTGTTCATTGGCCCTCTGTGAATGGAGCGAATTATTCCCTGACTATCAATGAAGAAGCTCGTGGGGATGGCGACGACCCGGTAATTCCGGGCGACATCTCCTTTTGTATCGATGGTGAAGGTCCAGCTATAGTTGCCTTTTTGCACGAATTCACGGACCCTGTTTTCGTTTTCCATCATTCCAATACCAATTACTTCAACTCCCTGGTTTTTGTATTGCTGGTACAGACTTTCAATATCAGGCATTTCTTCCCGGCAGGGTGGGCACCATGTGGCCCAGAAATTGACTATCACAGTTTTGCCACGAAGGTTGCTGAGATCAATCTCGTTGCCATCGAGGTCGGATAGAAGGAAGTTGGGTGCCAATCTCCCCTCTTTGGCAGCAGGAGGACTATTAACGGCGTCTACCTCTTGATTCGAGTTACTGCATGCAGTGGCTACAAATGCTCCGAGCAATAGCGCAAATGCTATCAACATCAAAGTTAATCGGATTGTGTGTGGAGCGTTCTTTTTTGATGATATCTGCATGTTCTGTTTCCTCTCTAAAGAGCTAGGTCTTGTTCTATGGTTTAGCTCAGGATATCCCCTCTCACGAACCAGTAATAGAGGATGTAGCTGCCTGCAAAGATCAGTAGTAATGCGCTCACTCTCGCTACCAGCGGGACTATTTGGCGTATCCACCTGTTGACCGTTTCTTTGAACAGGACAGACCCGAGAGCAATCAGGGCGATGATTAATCCCATCCCGAGTGAGAAACTCACGAATTGTAGTGTGCCGGAGGCCACGTTTTTAAGAGAAAAGGCGCTTGCTACGACAGCTAGAAAAACTGGTAGAGTACAGCTCATAGCGGCAATAGCATAGGCGATGCCGAAAACGAAGAACCCTTTGATGCCCGACCCTTTGGGGTTACCCAAGTGGGTTGCCATTCGGGCTGGTAGGCTGGTATAGAAATGTCCACCAAGAAGGAGGTAAACGCCGAACAAAATGAGTACTGCTCCGATGGCGATGGCAAACCAGGGTATAAACTCCATAAGGAACTCTCCTCCCAGCGAGAAGATGGTTCCCACAAGTCCGAATACCACCGCTAAACCTAGAGTTACCACTCCGCTCATGGCTAGTGCTCGGCCGCTACGCTTGAGAGGCGATTGGGCCCAGAAGCCGTCTTCTTGTGTTCCCATATGCAGAGAGATATATGCGGGCAGCATCGCTACACCACAGGGGCTCACAGTAGTTACCATACCTGCGCCAAATGCATAGCCAAAGGGTAAAAAAGATGCAAAGTTGGCTACAAAATCCTCTATGATTATCACCTCCAATTTACTGATGCTCGGTGCTGATGGTATTAAAAGGGCTCTGCGAATCTGTTGCTGGTCTTGATAATAGCCATCACCATCCCATCATGTTGCTGCCCATGTGACCACCTTGGTTGTTCATCATGCCTCCGCCCATATACTCGCTCATTTCATCCCACCAATCGGTTGGATATTCAACATTTCCATCGGCAGTACTATCCGAGGTGTTGGTCTCCTCCCCCGAAGTCACCGGTAAAGCCGGGCCTTGGCACAAACCATATCCGGAGCCCTGTTCATGCCAATTTTGGGCAGTATCTGCCATCGCTTCCCAGTCTCCGGTCAGACAGGCATTCGTCATTGCTCCCCAATGTCCCTGATTTGGACTGGGTGGCGTTTCTCCGTTATTGGGGCCATGCGCGAGTGCTGGTATGGCAACGGCTGCTGCTATCAGCATCATTCCCACGATCAATCCGAGTAGTACACCTTTCTTCATGTTGATCTCCTTTCTTTTGTGTTTTGTATTCAATTTGATTCATTTCCGCTAACCATTTTCTATGTCATAGCGCTTGCCTCCTTTCGTGTTGCACATCTGCTAATTCACAGCTTGTCATTTCCAGATCAGGTCGCACTTTTTAATTCTGTATTCTTCCTGGCTGATATCTCCGGCAGTATATTGCTTTTTAAGTATCTCGATGGCTGATTTGCGATTGTCCAAAGTGGGGTCAGTTTGGCCGGATTGTGTCAGGCTTCTACCAACTAAGATAATTACCCCGATCACAAATCCCCAGAAAATAACCATGAAGGCCATCATGAGCCACCCGGTGTTTGAGAATTCCATCATCATATGCTCATCCTCCATACAATCTTTCTTTCGATTATCAGATTCTATAAAAACGTCATAATGTTCATCACTGTGTGTGAACGAATTCAAAAGTATTGTTTATGTTTCCTCTCCATACTTCCAGAACTACAGTTGTACCTGGCCGACATGAACGAATCATTCCGTAGAGCGGGGCGTCTTTGTCAAGTCGGACTGTGTTGTAACTCACTATCACGTCTCCAGGTTTTATCCCTGCATGGTTGGCCAGACTGTCTGAGGTTACTGCTGTGACCAATACCCCTGTATCGATTTCCAGATCGTAGTATGCCGCAACATTAGGAGTGATAGTCAGATATGTTAGTCCGAGGCTTGAGTTGTTGGAGATCAGCTCTTGAGAAGATTCGGGATTGAACTTCTCTTCAAGTTGCTCCCCGAAAAGAAGCATGCCGGAGATACCTGCAACCGTGGCTACAAGGACTATGGCTGCAATCCTTCCTCTGATTCTCTTGGTTAGAATTTTCCGAAAAAAAGGCATCACTGATACTTCCTCAGTATCTATGATGCCTTACGGGAATTAGAGCAGGATTAGGAATTCCTTAGAGGATGCTTAGAGTTTTAACCAGACGGTGAATGTGCTTCCTTTGCCCGGTTCACTGATTAGAGTGACCTTTCCCCCGTGTTGTTCGGCTATACCCTTGACAATCGCCAGGCCAAGCCCTGTGCCGCTACCGGCACGAGATCGCGCCCGGTCAACACGGTAGAACCGATCAAAAAGATGTGGCAAGTGCTCTGGTGGGATACCGATTCCATTATCCATAATTTCCAGGCGTGCCCAGTCGCCATCACGTAACAGTGATAGGGTGATGGTCCCTTCCTCCGGCGTATACCTGATGGCATTGTCGATCAAATTTGCCAGCAGTTGACTTATTCTATGGGGGTTACCTTTTATCGATATTTCTTCGATAGTGCCTTCAATTACAGAGTTCTTCCCAGCCGATCGTTGAGCTTGCCGCAACCCTTCCAGTAGTATCTCTTTTAAATTGACAGCCTGATCCTGATTCACTGGCCCGGATTCTATTTCTGCTAGAAGTAGCAGGTCATTTACGATGGCACTCATTTTTTCGATTTCCCTGCCCATAGCATCGAGGGACTCCTGGCGATCCTCTGCGTTTAAATTTCGTTTGAGTAAATCGAGATTTCCTTGAAAAACAGTAAGCGGGCTTCTCAAGTCGTGGGAGGCATCAGCTACGAAATCCTTCTGGGATTTGAAGACGCGATCGATGTGATCGATCATATGGTCGAATGTTGCCGCCAGGTGGCCAATCTCGTCTTTGGGACCAGTGTAGCCGACTCTGCGGCCAAGGTCAGAGCTTTTCTCGATTGTTTCAGCGGTAGCGGTAATGCGCTCTACAGGGGCAAGTGCCCGGCGTGCCAGGACTGCGCCTGAAACAAGAGCTACTCCCAAAGCTACGATAACACTTATAACCAGTATCCATTGCAGCTGGCCCATTGTGTCATTTATATGTTGAAGTGATTGGGCAACTTCCAACAGTAAAGTTTCGTCCTGAATGAAAAGCGGCGAAACCATCATACGTAGGTCTGCCCCCTCGCCGGCGGATACTGTGGCAATATCCACTTGTCCTGCAAATCCGCGCTCTATCAGAGCCGTATCTAACGGAAGTTCCTGTTTACCCAAGTTGTCTGATTTTGTTACAACATTTCCATTTTGATCGATCACCTGGAAATAGATGCCAGGCAGAGCAAATTCATTGATGGGAAGTTCTGCCAGGTTGGAGTGGATTACATCGTAGTCGAGCGGATCAGGGACTTCTTCGTGATGCAATGTGCCGTGTACTTTGGCAGAGTAGATTTTTAGATCGTCATCTACTTCACTGCGAAGATCGTTTTTCAGTAGTGTGTGGATGAATATCCCGGACAGGACGAGGATCGCACAGACAATCAAAGAGAACCATAAGGTTAGACGCCATCGAATTGGCATGCGATTAATCCTTTAATACGTAACCTACGCTACGGACGGTATGAATCAAACGTGGACCTCCACTCGCTTCAAGCTTAGAACGCAGGTAGCGGACGTACACTTCTATCACGTTGGATTCTCCTTCGAAATCATATCCCCAAACTCTTTCATATATTATATTGCGTTTGAGTACCTGGCGTGGGTGGCGTATAAATAACTCCAGCAAGTCAAACTCCTGTGCGGTGAGCGCGATGATCTCGTTTCTGCGTATCACTTCTCTCGTAGCTGTGTTTAGTGAAAGGTCGCTGAAACGCAGCTCTTCCCCTTCTTTAGGGTTTCGGCGTCTGAGTTGGGCTCGTATACGGGCTAGCAATTCATCGAATGAAAAGGGCTTGACCAGATAATCGTCCGCGCCACTATCCAATCCAGCGATCTTGTCCTCCGTGGTACCTTTTGCAGTGAGCATGAGGATGGGTATATCGCTTGCCTGGCGCAATCGTTTGCTGACCTCGATTCCGTCGACTTCTGGCATCATGATGTCCAGTATGACGAGATCAGGTTCCCTTTCCCGGGCTTTTTTTAAAGCCTCTGCTCCATCGCTGGCGGTATCGATAGAATAGCCTTCATATATCAGGCCGCGCTTGAGAAAACTTACTATTTCAGGATCGTCGTCTACCACCAGAATGTTCATATCGTAGCTCCGCGATACACCCTCTAACGACTGTTCTTTATATCATAGACACGGTTGCCATATTGGTCAAGTAAATTGTGTATGCGACCATCATCAAATTTATTCCTGTTGATTGCGACCTGTTGGTTCTTGTTACTGATGTTTGACATCGGAGTTTTATGGTAGAATCGAGTGAGTAAAACGATGAGAAAAGCAGGTATATTATTCAACAAAAGAATCGCTGTTGCCCGGGAACTGGCTCAGGTCCTTACCGAAACGTTCAAAAAGCAAAAGATATCGGTATGGTCATGTGCCGCATCGGACGAAGCGAAAGCCAAGAAGAGACTCCCCGAAACCAGCGCGCTACTTAGCTTGGGTGGTGACGGTACTATGATGCGCGTTGCGCGACTGGCTGCACCGGAAGCAGTCCCTATCTTGGGTGTGAATATGGGCACCCTGGGTTTCACAACTGAGCTCAGTGCATCCGAAGTATTTGATGCCATCCCTCGTTTTTTGGATGGGGAAGGCTGGATTGATGAACGGGCTATGCTGGAGGTAGAGCTACCGTTGCAATCGACCCCCTCTCCAGTCCATGCTCTAAATGATGTGGTTGTTGCCCGAGGGTCAACCGTCCGTGTGATCAAGGTTAGGGCCTCGGTTGATGGTCAGCCTATCACTACATATAAGGCTGATGGCGTTATCGTCGCTACCGCTACTGGAAGTACCGGTTACTCTCTGGCAGCCGGCGGGCCCATACTTTTTCCCGAGGCAAAAGAATTCCTCATGACTCCGCTTTTACCCCATTTGGGCTTGAGCGCAGCCATGGTGCTCTCTGCCGATGTAACCGTGGAACTTGATATTCAGACAACACATCAGGCCAAGGTCAGCGTCGATGGCCAAGTAGAATTCTCTTTGCGGAAAGTCGATACGATAAAGGTGCGAAGAAGTCCGTATACTACCCGTTTGCTGAGAATTCAGCCACAGTCTTTCTTCTATCAGACATTACTGGAAAAACTGGGTGGCAAAGAGAAATAGACTATGAATGCTGAAAAAGCTCGTATTGCGGATGTGCCCCAGATACACAAACTGGTTAACGGCTTTGGGTCACGAGGTTTGATGCTCTCGCGGCCTTTGAGCGAGATTTATGAAAATATGAGAGACTTTTTTGTTGTCCGGGAAGGCAGCGCAGTAGTGGGGTGTGGGGCTCTTCATATTTGCTGGGAAGACCTTGTTGAGGTCAAGTCCGTGGCTGTATTAGAAGGCAATCAGGGAAAGGGGATCGGGGCGGTGGTGGTTGAGGCATGTATCGAGGAAGCAAATAGGCTTGAGGTGGCAGATGTGTTTGTGCTGACTTACGAGCCTGAGTTCTTCACAAGGTTTGGTTTTATAAAGGTTGATCTCATGGACCTTCCGAGAAAAGTCTGGGGGGAATGCCAGAGGTGTCCTAAATATCCGGATTGCGACGAGACCGCCATGGTTCTTAAACTGAAGCCTCAATCAAAGGCGAAATGGTAATGAGTATTGAAAAACTTCTGGATAGCAAAACTGTATATGAAGGAAGGATGATAAATCTGCGGGTAGATTCTATTGAGCTACCCTCGGGAAGGCAGACTACCCGGGAAATAGTGGAGCACAGGGATTCCGTAGTGATCGTTCCAGTTGACAATGATAATATCTTACTGGTTCGGCAATATCGAAGTGCATTAGGCAAGGTTCTTATTGAATTACCGGCCGGCAAGACAGAATCAAACGAGCACCATTTGCAGACGGCGCACCGTGAACTGCGAGAGGAAACAGGTTACAATGCCAGAGACATGGAGTATCTGGGAGGCTTCTATGCAGGGCCGGGATATTCTACCGAATACCTCCACCTTTATTTGGCGACAGATATTGTGGCGCTTGACGAGCATCCCGATGATGATGAAATAATGGATGTTTTCAGTGTGCCTATTTCAGAGATACCGGGCATGATAGGCAAAGGTGAAATTTGTGATTCGAAAAGTGTGGCGGGGTTGCTCAGGATTATTAATAACATGCAGAAATAAAAAAGGGCAGGCTGTATAGGCCTGCCCTTTTTTAAATTAACAACAGTTGCTAACCAACCTCAACTCGATATTTCGCCTTCCCCTCTTCGTAAAGATCACCACCGTGGATATCATTGATTACTGTTAATGGCAGGTCTTCGACTTCGAGTTTTCGGAGCGCTTCAGCCCCGAGATCGTCATAAGCCACAACTTCAGCACTTTTTATGCATTTGGAGATAAGCGCACCTGCTCCACCAATTGCAGCCATATAGACAGCCTTGTGCTTCTTCATGGCATTTTTGACTTCCGGTAGACGCAACCCCTTTCCAATCATTGCTCGCAGGCCTACTTCCATCAACCGTGGTGCATAGGCATCCATGCGACCGCTGGTAGTTGGCCCCGCCGCCCCTATGACTTCACCTGGTTTTGCCGGTGAAGGTCCCATGTAGTAGATTGTCTGGCCTTCAATATCGAAGGGCAACTTCTCGCCTTTGTCGAGTGCCTCTACCATTCGTTTGTGAGCGGCATCTCGTGCTGTATAGATAATGCCGCTTAAAAGGACTTGATCACCTGCTTTGAGGTTTTCTATTATTTCTTTATCGATGGGTGAGGTTATTTTTTGCATAATGGCCTCCACTGCCGTGTTATTGCGAGAACTGAATACCGCCGGGGGAGATATTTCTAAGAGCAGCGATACCTGTTTGTGTCATTCCCGACTCGATCGGGAATCCAGAGGGGATGGGGTGGACTGGATTCCGGGTCAGGCACGGAATGACATGATCTAATTCTGTTCTCATACGTATTATAATTGTACTCCCGATAACGATAGCAACTGACCTCGCGATGACAGGTGGCTTATCTTATGTTCCCAACATAGTGGGAACTGTGCTGCCGATCCCTGACTTTCTTCTCGATGTAATTGGGCAGCAACATCGGTGAAACTACGTCAGTCTCGATTCCTGCTTCTTCAACTTCCTTGTTGTAGGCATTGACATGTGCCAGGCTCATTTTGCCGTCCTGAGCTTTTTCATTTGCATAAATGGCAGCATTGGCTCCGGCTATCCTGCCGAAGACAAGAATATCCAGTAATGAATTACCCATCAGACGGTTCTCACCATGGATACCGCC